>NZ_JBSWYM010000014.1:0-170434 GCF_056161105.1 Pseudoalteromonas sp. AWH4_217
ACAAAAAAACCGCACACCACCCCCCCCCCCCCCCCCCCCCTCCCTCGCACCTTTTTCTTTTTTTTTTCCCTTCTTTTTTCTCCCCCCCCCCCCCCCCCCCCCCCCCCCCCCCCCCCCCCCCCCCCCCCCCCCCCCCCCCCCGCTACATGCTAGTTGAGATCTAGCTTGAAATCGTAGTCAAGCTCGTCGATTAAAGACCAGCGATGCTGCTTGTTTTGTGTGCCTTTGCCAAGGATCCAGTAGTCATAGCTTTTGTTTATTTGCCCCTGACTGTGTTGAATTGTTAACCACGCATCGACAAAACTCAATATATCCAGGTTGCGCTTGGCGACAGCAAATCCAACTGGGTATTTTAGTTCGGCGCCTTTCGGTACGACAACGCCAAACTCTGGGTGGAACATACTCCAGGCAAAGCCAGCCTCAGCACTAATGACCATGGCATCAAATTGTTCATCTGCGTCGAAAAATGCCTGATGGCTTGATAGAGCTGAAACATCTATATGTTTATGTTTCTTGGCCAGATCTTGCATCAGTGGCGTATATTCAACATGTGCCAAACGCAAGTGGGTTTGGTTCAGTACCTGCTCTCGTGTCGAAAAATCCTTCAGACGATGATCTTTGGCTATTAGGGCTAATTGCAACTCAAGCACTGGATCACTGAATCTGACCTGGCTGAGATCTGCGATATTGATTTCTAATCCCGACATAGCGATGTCAAAAAAACCTTTGTTCAGATACTCGGCCAGCTGCGCTTTTTTAAACGGGATAAACTCGACTTTAACGTCCAGATCCGCAGCCAGTTTGTGTGCCAGGCTGATATCAAAGCCCACCAGTTCCCCTTTTTGGTTAAAATAGCTAAAAGGCACGTTGTCCACCAGATAGCCAACTCTGAGTAGATCCCGCTTCTTGATCACTTCAATATTGGTCAGTGAGAGTTCACCACTCTGATAGGCTTTAGGTACATGGTTGAGTACTTCCGCTGGAACTTTATCGGATACAACCATATTGGCAATGACTTCATCTGCGGCTTGTGTGCTCTGGGCCAAGTGATTGTTCGCAGAATAGCTCAGTAGCATAAAAGCCGGGAGGAGGGCGCTGAGCAGAGTCAGGTAGTAAACCGAGCGGATCCGCTTTAGGTGCAATTGGCGCTTAGTGTAAAAAATACTCAGCAGCACGAACGAGAAAATATAAATCACAGTAGTCGGCGAGACGATTTTGGCCGTCAGCACAGACATAGACAGATATAGCTGGTAACTGTCTGCGGGGATTTTAAGGCTATCGAGCAAGTAAGGGATTGCGATATGTACGTTAGCAAAGTAGCTCAGCATGGCCGACAGCGTTACATTTGGCATCTGTTCCAGTGAGACCGGGCTACCAGTCAGCCAGGCTGCAAAGGTAACGAACATCAGCGTTGTGAGTTTTCCGAGGCTTGGGAAAGTATAGGCGATGGGTACCAACACCTCTGCAATGTGGTCAGACTCTTCATCGCTTCGCTTAATTTTTGCCAGGTGGGCTTTAATTCCCTCCGTTATCACCGGTAATACGATAAAAACATTGCCCGTACTGAATGCCGTGATCCAGGCATTGCGCATGACCATGATGAGGTCTCGGTATTTAACCGGGGTAAGTGCAGCAACCAGCATAGGAAGCAGCGCAAACATCAGGTAAAAGCCCAGACACGTCACCAACACCAGGTAAATTTGCAGGTTGTTTAACTCCTCCATGCTAATGGTGCCTGCGGTACTTGCAGTCATGGCGAAGATCCCGATAGGGAAGAGCTTGATAATTTTCTTAGAGATCAGAGATAAACCCTGACCGACTACTTCCAGCACATCAAGCAAGTTATTCTTTTGACCATTTGAAATCAGGGAAAGTCCCAGCGCAATACAGAAAATAACGAGTGCGGGTACATTCCCTTCGGCCATCGAAGCAAAGGGATTGGCAGGAATATACTGACTGACAAAATCGACCTCTGGTGCACTGGCAACTAATGCGGGCGAGAAAAAAGTACCGGCATCATGACTGGGTAAGGTAAGGGAAAAAGCCCAGATTACAGCCAGCCCAACGAGCCATAGGCTGATCATCACTGTGGTTGCCTTAATTAGAATAGACTTAACCTGATCCGGATTAAATTTTCCCAGGCCAACGACCAGGCTAACGACAATATAAGGGAAAATGGTGATCTGCATCAGCTTAACAAAGCCTTCGCCAAGGGGTTTTAAAAATGCAACCCGTTCACCAAAAATCAGGCCACACACTATACCTAACAGCAGTGCCCACAGCATCCAATTGATGCGTTTTAACCAATCGATAACTAGCTTCATAATCCCAGTGCGCGAAATAAAAAGAGCGAGATTATATTGAGGTTAGCTGAAATTAATCTGAATGCAGTGTAAAGAAGGGGGAAAGTGATTGAATTAAGTGGCCAAATTACATCACTCGTAATTTGGCCGGTAGGGCGATTAGCACATTGCAGATGTACCACATGTTGCGCCTACACTCGGTGTACAAGTGTCTGTACATGCTCTGGTGTTACAGTAGTCCATAGCTGTGTAACGCAGGCCACCAGCGACCTGAGGTGTTGCGTCATTTACCAAAGTTGAGGCATTGATAGACAGGTTTTTCATTTTCTTTTTATTGATAACAAGCTTCATATTTAGATCCTTTGATTTTTTAGCACCCAACGTATCGTGGGCAAAACAGAAGATACTAGAAATAAATAAATTATCAACCTTTGTTTTAAATTATTATAAAAAAGTTGATAATCCGGTCGGCTTTTTCTAGTCGTTTTTTGCAACTGATGACGAGCAAACAGTGTTTTTTAACCTGGTATTTGGACTGCTTCACACGTGTATGGTTCCAGTTTGGCAGTGTTCTTAGCCGGAATCACAGATAGCGGGCATTTATTTGGTTGCTTTTGGCTGAAGAATGGACAGAGCCGTCAAATAGCTCAAATAGAACGTCAAGGGGCGAGGTTGTTAAAAAAACGCTGATTAGCGTATTAAAGTTACATGAAGAAAGCTCGATATAGCTAACATGTGTAAGTAGTCCAAAACCGCAGAAATACGCGCAAGTCAGAGGGGAGGCAATTCACAACGACACCTCAATGAGTGCATAAAGAGCGATGAGTTGGTTGTTGTCGTGTTGTGTGATTGACAGATGTCTCATCGTCTTTTTAGTACCGGTTTCATGCAATTCCTTTGATTTGCTTGTGCCTGAATCATTACGGGCACAAGCTTCATACCGAACTTGTATCGCATTTGCAGATATAGTTACAGGCTGTAATCTTCACCATTTTTTGCCCGATAGCACTTACGGTCTTGTTGTGTGACCAGGGCATGCTGTACGCCAGATACAAAGCTCATCCACATACGGCTGCCCTGTTCCCCTTCACCCGTGACTGGGCTGAGAGGCGTTTCATATTGCACATCATTTAAATGAGCGCGATCGTGTCGGCCCGGTTCACATGCGGTATCAAAACTCAGTTCAATATGCATAGCATCGGCCTTTTTCAATAAGATCGCACTGGGCGACTCGCGGTGACCACACAAAGCCACAAACTGTTTGCAGTCTTTCAACCCACAGTGCTGTCCGTCGGCGAAAAACACCATCAGATGGTTGTAGTAAACAACGTAAGAGCTCACATCTTTATGAGATCCGAACTCCAAAGGGCAGTGCTGATCCAGGTACTGCTTTGCGACGATCAGCTTTTGGCATTCTGTGCTGGTGTTTTCTAGTTCTGTATGCTGAATTTGTGCTTTCATGTGTGTATTCCCAGTTACCATTGTTACCCGATACCTGTTGTCAGTGTGAGGTGAGAGCGGATTGGCTCATAATTCACCGGTTGTCGTCACACGTCTAAATATCGCTACTATTATTAACATCCTGCACAGTCCTGTCGGCATGCAGGTTCTTCTGTTGACAAATTCAGTGTATGAAAAAAAGCCGGTAAATTTCACAAAAAGAATTTTACAGTGTAAATTTTACAAAAACTGGTCTGACCATGTGTTGTGGCATAGTAGTGAGGCGCAGGTTAGAGCCTTCATAGACGTAAACAGGAATGAAGCGGTGAAAAAAAATTCAGAACTCATGAGAAAGTCACACTTTCTGGGCACCAAAATTCGCAATTTACGCAAGCGAAATCACTTAACACTCGAGGATCTGTCCACGCGGTGCATTCGAGTTGATCCGCATTCAGCGCCTTCAGTGTCGTATTTATCCATGATTGAGCGGGGAAAGCGCACTCCCAGCAGCGAAATGCTGGAGAATCTCGCTGAGGTGTTTCAGAAACCGGTTGACTGGTTTTTGGATAACGAACCTGAAGCGAATGAGATTACCCCGCAAAAAGGCCGTCATGGCGGGATCAGCGGTATGGCACTGGAACCCAATTTTTTGTTTGATAACGAGATATTGCAGATTGCCATTCCTGAAATGTTATCTCAAACGGGGATCAGTGGACGCCAGTTTGCGCACCTATTGATCCGTGCGCACCAGGAACACCATCAGAATCACTTTCCGGATTTAGAACGAGCAGCCGAGGAGGTAGGAGGCAAAGATCTTTATCTAAACGCTGACAGCCTGTTATCCATGTTAAAGGCGCAGGGCCTCGTTGTGCACTGGTTTGATGAAGCGCCCAGAGAAGTCATTGATGAAAGTGGTCATATGTTTCAACGTGTGATCACCTCATACTTTGCCCCTCCAAACGAAGTACATGTCAATCGCATGCTACAGCACAATCAGCCCCGGCTGAAATACGATCTGGCGGTGCACCTTGGCCATGCGGTTTTGCACAACAGAGAAGGGCTTCAATGCGTGCTTGGTTCCGGGGGCGTCAGTGGTGGAACGAATGGCGATGAATCTGCACCTAACGCACAGGATATTCTATCTGCCTGGCATGATTTTGAATCCAGCTTTTTTGCTGGTGCTTTATTGTGTCCCAAAGTTGCCTATCGGCAGCTTTTGGACTCCTATGGATACGAAACACATATCCATCAGGCGCTTGGAATTTCACCTTCGGTTGCCATGCGCAGGATGACGGTTGCATCGCCATACCCTCACTGGCATTACTTTGACGCATATTTGCCAGGCAAGCTGAAGGCTGTTTATCGTGGCAATGGTATTCCGTTGCCCTGGGGCAATATGCGCAGTGTTGCGGATCCCTGTCAGCACTGGGCTGTGTTCAGGAAGTTTCAGCAACAGGCGATGCAGGCGAGTGCACAGCTCTCCGTACTTAATGTGAATAATCAGCCCAGACTCTATTGCTGTGAATCCATTAAAGTCAATGATGTAGCAGATAATCCACATGTGCTGTGTGCCGGTATTGATTTAAATCCGGCGATTGCAGCGCAGGGGTTAGATGCCAATGAAGTGGTGCAGGAATTACAGGCATTATGTATTAAACAAGGGGGGGCAAGTGTGGTGCCGTGGCATTTGAAAAAGCAGCTGCAAAGTGTCGCTAAGATTCTCAATATCAACTGGATAGAGCGGGGCATAGCCAACGATGTACGCGTTATCTGTACGCGCGGCAAGGCCTGTCCCCGACAGCCCGGGTGTTATGATTAGAGAATAGAAATCGCGATTTCGACTTCGTTGCTCTGATGATAAATCTCTATGTCCTGGCCAAAGGCACGTTGATACGGGCAGTCACTTTGTTCAAAGTAACGCCAGACCAGCTCCCAAAGCCGAATCGCCGTTTGGGGCATTTCGCCTTGTGCTGCGAAGCTTAAATAACGCCCGCCTGAAAAACGGTAGATCTGCAGTGCGTTGTCGTTATCGACTCGCTCTGAGAGACCAGGTGCATCGCAGGCCACCGTGATGTTGTAGTCACCATGTTGATCTGATTCATAATGTGAATAAATACCATAGAGTGTCGTGTTGTGCTCTATCAGAGAAGCGTAGTTGTGATAAAAACTCTGCCATAAATGAGCTATTTTACCATCTGTCTCTGTTTGTTCATGATGATTATTGGTGCGGGTACTGATCCCCACAAACTGACGTGAAGTCAACGTTTTTACTTCCATTAGATTCCCTGATTACTCGTCGTATATCGCGAAAATTGCTACTACTCCGAATATCTGTCCCTGTCTGCTGGCATAATCACAACGCTGAGTGTGACCTTTTAGCGTTTCAATAGAAGGTGGAGATTGCAATTTTATATGTATATTAAATAGCCACTTAGACTAATTTTAAAGCGAGAGAATGGTAACACAGTGTGAACTTTAGGCAAGCGAGTGGGAAGAAAAATCTCCATGTCTTTAGGCGTATTGTGGCGGCTGGGAACGCACCACAATACAATTCAACAAAGTGTGAGTGTTACTGTCCATCTTGTCCGCGCCAGTCCCAGTCAGGATAAAATGTGCCATTTACCGTGGCGTTGAGACCAGAAATAATAGAATTGGGTTTATCGACAGATTGCCACCCGCTTGCAGAGGCGTTTTTAAGTTCAAAAACCACATTGCCCCAAAGCCAGTAAGGGCCAGCAATGGAAGACTGATTGTAAGCTGCAAACAGGGTCTGACCACCCATCATGATTTCCTTGACGGTACTTTGATTGTCAACTTCTGCAACGGCTTTGCTCCAGATCTTGAGTAGCGTGATACTGGATTGGTTGTCGCCCAGAAAATACCCGTTACCAGAAACTTCGACGTCATCAAACTGATTGCTGCTGGTTGTTCGGGCCATTGAGGTATCCAGGATATTAAGCGCAATTTTTTGATTTCCTTGCATTAGATTTGCTACTGAACTACCCGAGACCTGAAGCTGAAAGTTGCTTTGGTTCTTAGCAAACAAGGTACTATTATCATCAGCAACAAAGGGATAAAACGGTGCTTTTGGATTGAATACATAGGCTGTTTTCAGGCCATCAATGGTGACAGTGGCATTGGCTTCAATGCGCAGCGCCCGGATCTTATCGGGCGTATCAATAGTGAAGTTTCTGAGTGACGATACAGCCGAACTGATGACAATGGCTGTTTGTTGTTGGTGCGAACTGTGCAGTGAGATGGTTGCATTGTCCGGCGAGCTGCCGCTTAGTGATAACCCGTCTCGCTCAATGAGGATAGGCCCTTCACATTGCCCCGAAAACACAACGGTCATCTCAAGCGACAATGAATGGAGGTAATCAAGCATACGCCTGAGCGCCTGTGGATCATTGTGACAATTGACGATGATTTCGTGATAACTGTTCAGTTCAGCCTCGTTATCGTGCTCTTCAATTAGCTGCTGTGCCGAGACACTGCAAGCTGAAATGCATAAGGGTGCGATGATCCTCGCGAGTGCGTTTAGTGATTTCATTCCTGTGACCTTTCATGTTGCTGTAATGAAAATAAAATGTAGCTTTGGTTGTTCTTTTGGTCAATTGATTTTACTAATTTGATTGCCCGTGCTTGCACATTAACCTGGTACAGGAAAATATAATGAGTAATGTCAGAGAGCTATGCCGGGGTGATTCACCCGGCATAGTGCAATCAGCGTCTTTAGTTCATTAGCTGACGTATGAATTTAACCGGGGCGCTGCCATAGCTCAGAAATTGCTCATGGAATGCTTTGAGGTTGAAATCGCCCTGCAGTTTTGTCTTTTGCTCTTCGCGCAGGTCGTAAATTTCACGAAATCCACTGTAATAACTGGTTAACTGCACCTGACTCAGTGTTGCGCGTCGCCACTTACCTTCTGCTTCTGCCTGCTCCTGGAAAGCCCCATTCATGAGCAGATCTAATCCCTGCTCTTTGCTGATCCCTTTAACCTGAATGCCGTAATCCAAAATGGTGTTACAGATCACACGGAGGTTCCATTTATAGTACATTAGCCACATTTCTGGCTCGAAATTACCATAGCCCTCTTCAAGCATCATACGTTCTGTATACACAGCCCAGCCTTCAACCATAGCGCCGTTACCGAATATACTTTTGACCAGAGACGGAGAGGTATTGGAATAAACAAGCTGGGTGTAGTGCCCTGGAACTGCTTCATGAATGTTGAGGATCTGCAATATCCAATGGTTGTATTCACGCAATAAAGAACCGGCTTGCTCATCGGTCAGGCCGTCGAGTGGCTCTACGTTGTAATACGTGTTTTCTTTTTTCTCATAAGGACCTGGTGCCGAAATGGATGCCAGCGCAAAGCCTCGCATGTAGTCTGGAGTCTGTCGAACAACCAGAGGTTTTTCCGGATCTAAAGTTAGCAAGTCCTTCTCCATGACAAAGCGTTCCAGTTCCGGGATCTGGCGCTTAATTTCATCTACAAACTGGGATTTATCGACATGGCGCTGAGACAGGTGCTTTATCAGTGTAGCAATGGCTTGGCTGTCATCTTCAGGGCGCGCGGTTTGCGGGAAGTATTTCGGCCAGAGCTGTGTAGTCAGCGTGACCATTTCCGCAGTGACCCGTGCTTTGTCGGCAAGTGCTTTTTCATACATCTGTTTAGCGGTGTAGCCCGATTGAATATCAAAAGCAAACTTCTCTTCATAGAGCGCTTCTCCAATCCGGAAACTGCGTGCTTTACCGGTTTTCTGCATTTCCTGCTCAAGCTCTGACAGGAAATCTATGTAGCCGTTAATTGCGGTTTTCGCGTTGGCAAAACGCTGTTTAAACAGCGCTTTTTCCTGTGCACTAAAAGAGGAGAGTGCATCAGCACGGGTTAATAAGTCATCGGTTAGTACGCTAAATGCCCCTTTATTTTGCTGGATCGCTAGTTGAGTATATTCTTGCGTCGGATCATCAATGTTGGCCTGTGCGGCACGATAATAGTCAGGGACGTATTGTAGCCGATTAAGAACCTGGCGGAGCTTTTGTTCTTCCGATTTAAAGCGGCTGTTCAGGATATTTGCGAACCCGTATGACACGTTGTAACTGCTCGGATCCCACTGCCAGCGTTTAAATTTTTCCTGGCCCCAGCGGGTACTTTTTAATTCGTTTTCAATCAGATAGTAGTCAATTTTCAGATTGTCACTGAGTTGCTCTGCATCGAAAGATTGCAGACTGGCCAGTTGCGCGTCAATAAAAGCCAGGTTTGCTGCACGATTAGCGGCATCGGGAATGGTGATCACGTCATCGTACTTGCCGTAGCCTCGATATACTGACAGTTCGGGGTATTGTTGCCAATATTGCTCAATAAATTGATTTGAAAAGGTTTTGAAGGCGGCATCTTGTTGTTGTTGGCCGGTTACTGAAGCTGTTGTCTGTATGCGTGACTGGTCTTGAGTTTGAACACAGCCAGCAAGGGCAAAGATGGCAGCCAGAGAAAGGCTGATCACCGTTTTTTTCATTCGCTTGTTCCTTTAATGTGGTTTTTCTTATCATAACAAGATTTCACGACCTTTGCCTGCTCTGGACTATCAATGAGCACAGCACCTGTACCCGCCTGAGCCATCACATCTTCAGGGTTGTACATAGGACAGCGGCTCATGGATAAACAGCCACACCCTATGCAGCCATCCACCATGTCACGGACACGCTGCATGTAGGCGATTTTTTCGTCCAGCTTTGCCTGCCACTGTCTGGACATATTTGCCCAGTCTTGTTTGCTCGGAGTGTCGCTATGTGGCAATGCCAACAGCGTTTCTTTGATTTCAGCCAGGGTGATCCCCATTTTTTGTCCCGCTTTAATAACGGCAATACGGCGTAAAACATCTTTTTTGTATCGTCTTTGATTTCCGGTATTACGCCAACTGCGGATCAAGCCTTTATTTTCATAGAAGTGAAGTGCAGACACTGCGACGTCGGCACGTTTTGCGACTTGTCCGACACTGAGTCTCGGCTCGTCTCGTTCCGGTTTATTGTTTGTCGTCATTGTTTCGCTTTACCTGAATCTTGGTTGAGGTTTTAGAGTAACAGCAAATAATACAATGGAGAACCACTATGAAATCAGTCATTTTATACTCAAGTTCAAAAAAACACGGGAATACTGCGCACTCAGTACAAAAGTTGGCACCAAAATTACAAGCAGATTGCATTTATCTCGATGATTATGAAATTAACGACTATTGCTATAACCACACCAATAGTGATGATGGTTTTCGCACCTTGTTTCGTCGCTTACTGAACTATGATCATATTGTTTTTGCGTCACCAGTTTACTGGTATGCAACGACGCCCAGAATGAAGGCATTCTTTGACCGTATCACAGAGTTTATGGATGACGAAGCATTACAGCCAGAGTTGAGAAGGCTGCGTAATAAAGAGTTTTCAATACTTTCAAATTCGATTAAACAGGCTGCGCCAGAGTGCTTCGTTGAGGTGTTCCAAAGAACCTGTGAGTACCTTGGTATGACCTGTCGCAGCCAAATTCATCATCAGTATCCGTATGAGGGAGACAAATAAAAAATGATTTTTCTGGTTAAAAAATAGGCGTTAATTATTTCATTAAACTAAACTGTCATTGCTGTGACACAGAGACTCGATTATCAGGTTCTGTGCACAGCAAAAAATCAGTAACCGTCGAAACCAGGAATTACCCATGAAGATATACAAGCTGCGCAACTGGCTTGTTATATTGTCAGTTTTCATTCTTGCCTCCTGCCTGGGAGACGATGACGACGACAATACTAAAACGCCAGATACAACTGCACAAACCACAGAGATCAAAGTGAGCCCGGCTTTGGGATTAACCCGAAATGCTACAGTCAGGCTTGTTCTACTTGCCAATAATACGCCAATTGAAGGGGCAACCGGTAACACCGGAGAGTCCGGCGTTGCAACCATAACCCTTTCATCAGCTATCGATGAACCTTTTATCGTCGAGGTGATAGGCGGAGGGAGCGCTGAATATTTTGATGAAGCCAAAGGTACATTTCTGGCTTTGCCGGCAGATGCCACACTACGCGCTGTTTTGGGAGCTTTTCAGTCTGAAGTTGGGGTTACAACACTGACCGAAATTGCCGCAACAGCGATATTGAATACAGGGGCTACAAGTACAGCAGCCATAGAGCTGGTTAACGAGCAGGTACGTGTTGCTCTGGCTCCGGCTCTGACCGACATAACCGCTCCACCTCAGTTAATTGGTGCGAACAGCGGTGTGACTGCAAGCAGTGATCAGGCGGGCATATATGCTGTTTCTCTTGCTGCCTTAGCGCAGCTTGGTGATTCGTCGAGTTCACCGGCACTAGCGATTGTAGATGCGTTGCGCGCTGACTTTCTGGATTTAACGATTGACGGAAAGGTTGGCGATAAAGTGTTCGAATCACCTTTGTACAACGCCAGTAATTTTATCAGTGAATACACCAGTGCCATTGAGGCATACGCACAACAGGTAGGGTTAACAGCTGACCTCAATACAACTTTTTCTTTGGACAACATCAAGAAAACGCTTGAAGGGTTGGGTGACATTTTTGCAGGCTTGGATCTTGGCTCGCTTGAGCTGGATTTTGTACCTGGCGGTTTATCTTCTGGATCAGGAGGTGATTCAGGCGGTGACAATACCGGTGAAGGCAACACTTTGACCATCACTGGTACTTCGACCGTGGCGGGTGTCACGACAGAAATACCCAAAATCACTATCAATAACGTTCCTGCGCCAGATCCCAATGATCTTGAAACCATTAAAAAGCAGATTGAGGATTCGTTTGTTCAACAAAATCTGACAGTGAATGATCTGGTTTTTGAATTGGTGAGCAGTTCGGCAACCGAGATTGTGGTATCTGTGCGTTATTCTGTGACCACTCAGGGGGTAACTGTCTCGTCTGATTTAACTTATACCTGGACGCTGACCGGTGATGACAATAACGACGTGATGCTACCAGAAGTACTCAAAGGCCAGGCATTTGAATTGATGTTTATGTTAGCGAATAACGGCAGTAGCTATGCCGACGGTCAGAAAGTCAAATTTACTTTCTCAAGTTCTGGCATGATGTTTATAGACACTGACCCGGACGCGAGCAATGGAGACGAAATGTCGCTTGATGGTGTGATGATGGAGGGATCTGAATATGTCTACAAAGACGATGGCGGGTTTATGTACAAGGTATCTGTAACAGCCACAGGCATTAAGGAAATCAATCTGTTCACCATGGAAAATCAATTACTCGGCTCTTTTGTCGCTGCAGGTGTTACCAATTTGGATCTGGTAACGGCAAAAGCAGGGGAGTACAGAGTAACCGGCACGGGTCATGCGCGTGGAACAGTGGTGATTGGCTCTGATGGTGCCATCGACTTCGACACTGGCATTACTTATGCCCAAAGCGATATTACAAGAATTGATGATCGTACCGGACCGGAGCTGGAAGAGCCTCGTATCCAGGTGAATTATGGACAGGATGACGATGGGCCAGTGATCAACCTGTTTTTGTCGCAAGACCGTATGCAGATCACCAGTATCCAGTACAGAATACGTTCTGAAGGCGTGGATGTCATGGTGACGGTTGAAGGCACAGTGACGGGTGGTGGTGGCGGTTAATCACTAAACTTAATGAGTAAAAGCGGGTGAAAACCCGCTTTTACTGTTATATGACTGCCTGATTCAGGCACGCTTGTTTAGTGTGCTTACCACTTAAACAGTTTACACCTTTGCTGGGTGTTGCCCTGATAATTGGAGACAACCACGTGTCCAACTTTTGACTCGCGGATTGGGTCGAAGCTGAAGGTATTCATGTTGACGTCAATCGTTCCGTTGCTGTTGAGCTTGTATGACACTTGTAGCTTGGTGCTACCGACTTCAAACAGGCTTAAGAACTCATCGTTGAGCAGGTATTGGTCAATCACAACACCATTGTTTTCATCAATAGCATAATGGCCCAGGTTTTCGTTGATTGTCAGCAAACTATAGTTGCGAACATTTTTTCGCGCTCCCTCTCCATAGGTCACGATCCAGTCAGCCTTGTCGTCTACAGATTCGCCAATTTCCAGTGACATTGGAAATTGGTATAGCGTTCCGCGAACAGGGGAGATTACCTCGCACTGACCTTTGTAATATCCCTGCCATTGCTGTGGTGAAGCCTGTGCGGTTGCGCTCAGCATTGTTATTGTTGTGAGTGCCAAAGCAGATTTGATCATCTTATTCATACTATTTTCCTTTGTGATAGTGTTTACCCAATTAAGGTAATTGTAACCAGTTAAACTTGCAATACTGGATGTAATGCTTTGTAAATAGAGTGTCTTTTAAGTAGCCTGCTTGTATACTACCTGTTTGGGGACTTCGAAATCGGCAAAAGATTGTTATTAATATCAGATCCTTAACAACCAATTGCCAAAGCTAAATATGAGGATGAATATGTTTATAAGAACGGCGCTGGTTCTGCTGCTTTCTTTGTGTGTATCGCCAGCTCAGGCTCAGCCATTGGAATTCGCCGGTGGTGCTGACCGAGCGAATGTGATTGACGCTACAAAATTACTGAGTCTGGCGCCTCAGTATCATCAGAGCGAAGTAACGGTGAAAGGTAAAGTGACCAAAGTATGTAAAAAGCGCGGTTGCTGGATGACGCTGAATGTAGATAACACAGAGCAAATCACTGTAAAAGTGCGTGATGGTGATATGGTATTTCCAATGTCGGCGGTTGGCAAAACCGCCTATGCAACAGGCCGGTTTGAAGTGTTTGAACTGACATTGGAAAAATCGCGTAGGTATCTGGCTCACAAAGCCGAAGAAAATGGCGAAGTGTTTGATGCAGATGCGATACAGAAGCCGATTACTGTGTACAGGCTTAAGCCCCGCGCAGTCACGATTCTCTGAGCAAACGCCGGATATACTCCATAATGTTTCCACGGTTGTGTGCTGTACTTAGGTTTTACCTTTGTTATACCAAAAAGGCCACAATGTGACTGCAGACAGTAACTATGGACTCAAGCCCGTTCCAGAGTCAGCCAGAAAAGGAGGCATTGCTTTATCCCTGCTGATGCTGGGACTCACATTTTTCTCCGCCAGCATGTGGACCGGAGGCACCCTGGGGACGGGGCTTTCATTCGATGATTTTTTTCTGGCAGTTTTAGTCGGCAACTTATTGCTGGGCATATACACATCAGCATTGGGTTATATAGGTGCATCCACCGGATTGTCTACCCATTTGCTGGCACGATTTTCATTTGGTGTGAAGGGATCATGGTTGCCTTCCATGCTATTGGGCGGCACTCAGGTCGGTTGGTTTGGTGTTGGGGTGGCTATGTTTGCCATACCTGTCCACAAGGCAACAGGGTTTGATACCAATGTGCTGATCATATTGGCTGGCCTTGCAATGACCACAACGGTTTATTTCGGTATTTCCGCATTAATGGCGTTGTCTGTCATTGCTGTACCAGCGATTGCTTTGCTGGGAGGGTACTCCGTGTGGCTTGCTGTGCAAGAAGTGGGTGGGATCAGCGAGCTACAGTCGTTGGTACCAGCAGATCCTATGCCTATGAGTGCTGCAATCGCTTTGGTGGTTGGGTCGTTTATTTCAGCCGGTACGTTAACTGCCGACTTTGTACGTTTTGCTCGCCGACCCTCAAGTGCGGTGTTGATCACTCTGATAGCCTTTTTTTTGGGTAACAGCTTAATGTTCATTTTTGGCGCTGCCGGTGGTGCGGTAATGGGAGAATCTGACATCGCACAGGTGTTGATGCTGCAAGGTTTACTTATTCCCGCCATTGTGGTTTTAGGTCTGAACATTTGGACGACTAATGACAATGCACTGTATGCCTCAGGACTTGGCTTTGCGAATATCACCGGCTGGTCCAGTCGCAATCTGGCTGTGATCAATGGACTAATTGGCACACTCAGTGCGCTGTGGCTCTACAATCATTTTGTCAGTTGGCTTACCTTTTTGTCTGCGGCCATTCCGCCAATTGGTGGTGTACTGATAGCCGATTATTTAATAAATAAACAGCGTTACCATGCATTTGAGCAAATGCAATGGCAAACTGTGCGTTGGAGCGCCATTGCTGCTGTCTTTGTAGGCGTGTTGGTTGGGCATCTGTTGCCTGGTATTGTCCCCTTAAATGCCGTACTTTCGGCGGCGCTCTGTTATTCGGTTGTTTCTCGGTGGGAGAGCTGTATTGCGCGATAACTGCGGCTGAGTGTGCGTGCGGATTGATACCTAAAATGATACAATTCGTGCCCTTCACACTCTCATTTGGCACTCAATGGACGACACCGAAAAGTATTTTAATATTCGTGTAATACTACCGCTGTTAGCAAGTATTGTGGCAATTACTCCTTTAGCGATAGACATGTACCTGCCCGCAATGCTGGTGATAGCCGACAGCCTTGGTACAGACATGCCTCAGGTCCAGGTTTCGCTCAGTATTTATCTTGCTGGTTATGCTATTGGTATGATGGTATTTGGTCCACTGGCAGATCAATTAGGCCGGCGAAAATTGGCATTGTTTGGGCTGGGTGGATTTGCCGTTAGCTCATTTTTAATTGCATTTAGCAGCGATGTTTCGCAATTGTGGTTCTTGCGTGCTGCACAAGCGTTTACTGGCTCAGCGGCAACTGTCGTGGTGCCTGGGATCATACGACATATCTATCAGGCCAACACGGCAAAAGGTATGTCCTATGTCTCTATGATCATGATGGTCGCGCCCCTGATAGCCCCCAGTGTGGGATCGGCCATTATGGGGCTGGCAAGCTGGCAGTGGATTTTTCTTACGCTGGCAAGTTATGCCGTTGTGGTCATGATCCTCGCTTACTTCTATCTTGTGGAAGTGCCTATTTATAAAAGTGACAAGCGCGGTTTTCACTTGTTTCTGGATAGCTATGCAACGGTATTGGGTAAACGCAGTGCGTTGCCCGATATCCTGAGTTCTATGCTGGTATCTTTTGGCTTCTTTTGTTTTCTCACCTCTGTGTCCTTTGTTTATCTCGATTACTTTGGAGTATCTGAACAGCTTTTTGGGGTGCTGTTTGCCTTTAATGTTGTGGCGCTGATGCTGGGAAACTTTATAAATACGCGGCTGGTGCCTAAAGTGGGCTCACGCAAAATGTTGTATTACGGCCTGTTGCTTGGTTTGCTCAGTGCATCCGCGTTATTAATGTTTAGCCTGATGGATTTGTCTTTGTATTATATTGTGCTGAGTATTGCGCCTTTGATGATGAGCTTGGGGGTCAGCGCAGCTAACGCAGATGCGCTCATTTTACTGGAGTTTGAGAAAAACTCGGGTACAGCGACGGCAGTGATCGGAACGCTTAGGTTTGGTAGCGGGGCTTTAGTAGGGCCTTTGCTTGCCTTACTCCACGCTAACAACACGGTTCCTTTTTCGGCAATGATGTTTGGCGCGGTTGCTATCACGGCTTTGGTTCAGGGTTTGCATTTTATTACGCATCGCCACAAATAACCTGGCCAAAGAGATAATACCAATTTCACTTAATACCTGTTCAATTTGAAGGATCAAATATGACGCTAACTGTGTTAAAAATTTCTCATTTAGAACAACTAAATAGCAAAATTTTTGCCTGGTTATCGACCATATTTTCTCGCCTCAAAATAGAACACTTAATTAAGCAAATTGGTATTTGATAAAAACGAAAATGCCAGCCCGGGTAAGGCTGGCATAACTTAATTGGTCTGTGAAGTTGTCTGGATTACAGCTTATTGTTTACCAGCGCGTCTAATTCAGACAACGATGCCGCAATTTTCACACCAGGTACATTGGTACCTATGGTTGCTTCAAAAGAGCCTTCAACAGAAGAGCGGAACGACGTAAAGCCGATGCGATATACACCACGTACCAGTGCTTCAGTCGGGTTATTCATCGACGTTGTTTTACGCAACAATGAGTTATAGCTAGCGCCACTTGGATTCGCTGGCAATTCACTGCTGTCATCATTGCGCCCCAGGTTTTGCAGTACTTTCCCGCCGTCAGCAATGCTGCCGCTGTCTATGATGTTCATACGATCTAAGACGATATAGGTATCGAAAAACTTGTTGGCGTCCTTTGCCATACCTGGTTTAAAGTTCGCATGGACAAAGTCTTTGTCACCAGGCGTAGCAACGGCTGGTGAAATCATTGAAACGCCAATTTCATCTACTGCTGCGGGCACCCAGACATACAGGTAGTAAGTGTCTTTACCTTTATATTTACCCTCTGGCACAACAGATTTATCAACATAGCCAAAGTAGTTGCTGTAATTGGCATAAGGGAGACGTGCTTCAATCCCGGCTACACCTTCAGAAACAGAGCTTTTAAGGTGTGGGCCAGTACTCATACAACCTGCAAGAGTGGTTAGCGCAATAAGAGGGAGGATCTTTCCGGATAACTTCATTTTCATTGTGTTGACTCCATGTCACCATTTTAAATTCGTTCGAATTATAGGCATGTACTGGAGAAAGTAAAACAGTTTTTTACAGTTCAACTGCCGGTTAGGTGAAGCTAATTCGTACATAGAGATGCTTACACAGCTCTGTGGCAAGATAGCCCTGTGTTTCAAAGAGAATTTTGCGTGTTTTTAGGTACGCAATTTCTGTTTGATTGATTATGAATGACTCACTCTCGAATAGCCGATACGAAGTGGGTTTTACACGTGGCTGTGTTCAACTTTTACGTCAATTACTGCACCTTCGCGTCCTTTACAAGACTGAATTTTTTTGTGTCTGAGATACATTACTCCTGCTAATAAATAGCAAAAGCTAATTAGAAAAGTTATTAAAAAACATTATTTAACAAAGTGTTTTTCCGAATTGTATCAGTACTTGTTGCGTAGTTATTTCAAGTGAAATAATCGGAAACAATTTGAATTGAGAAAGTAATTGCCTATAGCGGTGTAAAGTCTGTATAAAAAATGACAAAGGTTTTCTTTGGTTATGTTTTGATGATAAATAAGTCTATATTAATAATTACAAATACAAATGACGTTCACGCACTTTTGTTCGGGAGTTATCTTAATAAAAACGGAGTTCATGTTGATTTCTGGTATTGTGATAAATACCCGAATTATTGTAACGCATCTATTGTTTTTTCATCAAAAGAGAGAACAAAAATAAAAATTCGTTTAAATAATGGTGTTGAAAAAATGCTATCTGAGTATGGACTGGTATGGCTAAGAAAGCTGAGCAGGCCGAAATTACAGGAGTTTGTTCATGAAGATGACTTAGCGTTTTCAGAATCAGAGTCCTATAAGCACCTATGCAATTTTTTGACTATCGCGTCTCGATACTCAAATTGGATAAATACCTTTGAAGCGACAGAGTTTGCTGAGCGAAAGCTCGTTCAACTAGAAGCAGCCAGGGATATCGGATTCAAACTTCCTGAGACAGTTGTAACCAGTATACTTCAAGAATCTCGCCCGCTTTTTGAACAGCATGAAGATGTTATATTTAAATCCTATACGCAAACTTCATGGTCAGTTGATGACGAACTTAAGTATAACCATACCGCAAGAATTGAATATCAAGAGGAATTTGCTGAGGGTTTAGCTTTTACACCGAGTATTTTTCAGAATTTTGTCGATAAAGCCTATGAACTCCGGGTAGTGGTATTCGGGAATGAACTTGTAGCAATGAAAATAAAATCAAGTTCAGAGGAGTCAAGAGTTGACTGGCGAGGTCATGAAAGTACTTTACAATATGAGCATTATTTACTTGATGATTCATTGAGTACGAAATGCCTTGCTTTGCTAAAAAAACTAAATCTGAAGTTTGCCTGTATTGATATTGTTGCGAGCATTGATGGTTCTTATACTTTTCTGGAGTTAAATACAGCAGGAAATTTTCTATGGATGGATGTTGAGTTTCCTGAGCTTAATGTATGCAATAAGTTATTAAGATACATTTTAAAAAGGTTGGGTGGAGAGGCCCATTGTAAAATAGATCTAAATGAATTCTACGATAGCGAGGTTTACCAAAATTGGTATGTTTCGATGTCATGAATACCACTAGTAATCATAAAAGTAAGGAAAAAGAAAATGAAAGAAAATAATAAACCTAGAGTATTAGCCCACACATTCTCACGCCAACTAAAAAAGGATGAAGCTTCACAGGTTGCTGGCGGGATCCGAATGCGAGCAACAGGTACGACTAATGGTAAAGGAGATCGATTTGGTAGTGGTGATGACGTGATCTGGGAGTGATTAGAGTCTGACTAGAAAAACCTGTGCATATAGGTGCACAGGTTTATTTTTAAACCATAAATACAGCAGGATGAGAGTGTATTTCGTTAACAAAATATACAGAGAAAATATAAAGACACCCAAAAATAAAAAATATAAAGACACCCAAAATATACAGATATAAAAAAGAAAAATATACAGGCGGCCAGTGCCTAAGTATATAGACACCCTGCGTTACCTGGCCCTATTATGGATCTTTAATGGATGGATGTGAGCGCTCTGTCGAATAAAAAGGTGTGAAACCACGAGAGGCCATTGGTGAGGAATTTTTGCTAAAAAATAAGTTATTTCAACCTTCAGGCACGGGCAAGCGCTGCCAGTGTGCGACAGCCATCACTTGAAGTTAGGATAATGGTAAGTCTAACCCAATAATTGTTCACAATTAGATAGATTAGGACGTCGCCTTTTTTGCAGATGTGCACAGTATTCATTCATAGCATGACGCCTGCCGACTGCACCATGGAAAACTTTGGTAAATTGCGTGGTGAGTTTTAGCCAGTTTTCGGGCTTAATTTGCAATCTGGCGAGGATAGGCTGGACTTCGCTGATATGACCTCGTTTGTCAGCTCGGATGCATCGGCCTGTGAGCTCGACCAGTTCAATGTAGTATTTAAGCTCAAAGGGTAATCCTTTAGGCATGTTTTGTCTGGGGTTGCCTGCAAAGGGCACAAGGTTCTCTGGTTGTTTGCCTTGCTGTGCATGTTCAATACGTTTTTTGATACTGGTGAACTCAGAGGTTTCGGGTGTGCTGGCCATTTTGGCCCGGATAGGGTTGAGGTCTACATAGGCCATGCAGGCGGCTAGAGCGGCTTCATCAAGTAACGCCTGGGATTTGAATCTGCCTTCCCAAAACCGGCCTGTACAGCCATCTTCTTTGTTTGCCCTGCGGGCAATGTCTTCGTTCAGAACACGCATAAACCAGCTGATGCTGGCCAGTCTTTCGCGATATTTTTCTATAATATCGTCGAGCATAATGCGCTCGGACGGATTAAGCTCGTTACCTTCGATGAATTTGTGCGTCAGCCAGTTTCCTTTAAAAAGCTTATGCCAGCGGATAACGATGGCTTTGTCATTCAATCGATTGGCTTTTTTATCATCCACATATAAAACGATGTGAGTATGGTTATTCATAACAGCATAAGCGCAGATATCAATGCAGAAAATGGATGCGAGCAGGAGTAGCTTTTCTTCAACCCATTCACGGCGATGCTCATAAGATTGGCCTGTTAATGGATCTTCACCGCATAAAAAGGCACGCCTGACACAGCGGGAGATGCAATGGTAGTATTTTGTGTCAACTAAGCTGACCTGGCTTTTCCGTGCCGTTGGCATTGGGTCCGTCCTTATCCTTGGAGCAGATTACAAGCATAGATGGTTGGAGTGTGGCAGACAAGTCTTTGAGTGGGTGTCTCAAGAGATCTTTTGTCTTAAGAGATATTTGCCTTGCTTAAGATTGCTTTGCTGGTGCTAAACCTCCTCCATTGGGCGCATATTAATCCCTGTCTTAATTTCGACACACTCGCCTGTTTCATCTGTGCCAAAACCGGTACGCCTCTTTCAGCCATCCATTAAGTTAAAAAGTAAAGGCAAATAAAAACAAAAGCTTATGATCTTTCAAATTCTGGTACATCCCTTGCGACGACTTCAGCAAGTTTGATCTACAACAGAAGAGAAAGGCAGGTGGATATACAAAGAAAACTTAGACCGTCTGTGCGCTGGAAAAAACTGAATTGTGTGTTGCTGGTTATGGTGAAAACGAAGAACAAAAACACAAAAACACAGACACCCAGGGTTATCTGTTGCTTTATAGCTCTGAGAGACAAGTTTTGAATGGGTGTCCCTTAAGATCCCCTTAAGATCCCTAAGATCTTACATGCCGTCGCACAGGTGTTTTTAAACCTACGTATGCCATGAGTCGCATTGAGCTATGTAACAAGGCATTAAATAGGGTTTGCGGCCTCGCCGTTAGCAGTGATGAAAAATTCGGTGAATGGTGATGAAACTTCATACATAACTTAATTTTACTCGCTGTGCTATTTGAGCTGTCCCTCTTATGGGATGATTTTTACTAATATAAGAAAGGAATAATATGCGCTTTTTAGTTAAAACCTGTTTGCTGGCAGGTTGTTTATCAAGTACTTCTGGTTGGGCAAATAGCCCTGTTAAATCGAGCTTTAACGAATATTTTGCGTTTGACTGGGGACCATGCCCAAGCCAGTTTCAAAGCCCTGATAACCGCAATGAATGTACTCTGGCTCAGGTGCCATTGAATTGGGATGACCCAACAGGCAAGCAAATTGACGTGTTAGTCTCAAAACATCCTGCACGTTCGGGTAACAGCCGCGGGCAAATATGGTTTTTACAGGGCGGACCGGGTGGTTCAGGGAGCTTTTTTGTTAATCAGTTTGACAGCTCACTGGCACCTTTTACGAATGACTACGACTTATATGTGCTTGAACACCGTGGGGTAGGCTGGTCGACCCATTTGGGGTGTAACAATCCACCTTCCCAAGATTACGAGGCCTATTGGCAAGGTTGTTTTGACGATTTATATAACCAGTGGGGAGAAGGGCTATATCAGTTTAATACCACTTCAGCCGCGAAAGATCTCGATTATGTGATAGGTAAAAGCAAGGTATTAGACTGGCTGCCAAGTCATGTTTATGGCGTGTCATATGGCACTTTTTGGGCACAGCGTTTCAGTCAGGTGGCGCCGACTGGCGCGCAAAGTCTGATATTAGATTCCGTGTTTCCTGCAACCGGGGCTGGGTTAGATCTTTGGGATGAGAACTACGGCAAAATTTTTACTCAGTTAAGCCATTATTGTGATCAGGATGCTCTGTGTAGTAGCAAGTTTCATGGCGAGGCAGATCAAGCAATTCGCTCGCTGTTACAGCGTGTGTTTAGTGGTGAACATTGTCCTGATTTGGCATTTATTCGCGACGAATTACAAGCGTTTGCAACCATATCTATGACGCGTTCGTTAGAACAAATATTAATGCCTGCTTTTTATCGTCTGGCACGTTGCAACAACGATGACGTCTTGGCGCTCAACAATTTACATCAGTTTATATTGAGAGGGGAAGGTCGTGAGTTAGTTCAACTGCCCGCCAAAGATCCGCTGGGTTATTCCAGTGTCATTGCACGGTTAATTAGTAATAATGAGCTCAATGACGTGGAGCGAGATTTAACACAGCGTTTGGCGTTCTGTCAGGATGCTGTAGCCTGTTATCCCACTTACTTCCTGCTGCAAAAGGAGGTTGATAAAACCATTTGGGGTAATCGCTACAGCGATGAATTTATCTATCAAAATATGCATCATTATATGCCAACCCTGGCCATCAATGGCGATGTAGATCCACAAACGCCACACTATGATATACCGCTGATACAAGCTACTTTTACTAATATTAATCAACGTTATGTGGAGTTTCAACAAACCGAACACGGTGTGGTTTTTGTCACACACATGAACGAGGGAAGTGAAACCTGTGGTGCTCAAGTTATGATGAGCTTTATTGAAAATCTATGGTCTGAGCCAGATACCAGTTGTTTGAGTAATCTCAAAGGGCTCAGCTTTGCAGCTTCTGAGTTTGAAAGTCTAATGCTCTTTGGTACAAGCGATGCCTACGAGGGGACAGTGCAAACCATGACAATCGAGCAGCGTTTGGCGCTCAAACAAGCTCAGCCGGAACAGTTTGCTCAAGCTTTTGGCACATTCACCAGGTTGGTAGACTGGTAAAGACGAACCAGGGTCCACCCCGTTTGAAAGTGTAGCCAGCATCACTTAAATAATATTGCGGGCTGCTAAAAACTCAATTGCTTATCGGCATAACGTGAATGGTGGCTGAGAGATTCGCGGTACTTGAATAGAAAAGACTGTTTATCGTTGGTAAGTCAGGCTTGGCCGGAACTAATTCGGTATATAGCCCGAGTTTGATGGCAGACTGGTAGAAAGTGTTCTAGTACGTATGGCGAGACACTAATACACTCTGAGCAACCACCATAAACAAAAAAGGCTTGCCAATCTGGCAAGCCTTTTATTTTTTTACCATAAAAACAGAAGTTTACTTATTCTTCTCTTTCACTGCTTTTAATTTAGCGGCATGGTCAATCTCATACTCAGGCATGTCTTTGTTGCCGTGGATCAGGTAATTGTCCATCCAGCGCATTAAACGCAGGCTGTAGTCGTACTGAGCCGCAACTTTGCGGTTACCATGGCCTTCACCCGGGTAGTAGATAAGACGTACGTCTTTGTCTTGCACCTTCATGTAGCGGTACAGCTCCATCGATTGAGCCGGGTGAACGCGCGGGTCGTCTTTACCATGCATGATTAACAGTGGCGTTTTTGACTGACCAGCCCAGTAAATTGGGCTGCGCTCAAGGTACCACTGCCATTTTTGCCACGGGTAAGAGCGGGCGTGAACCAGGAACATTTCGTTTGAAATGTCTGTAGTACCGAACTTAGACAGTTGGTTAGTCACACCTACAAACATGACACTGGCCGCGAAGTGTTCGGTCAGTTTAGTTGCGCCCCAGGCAGACGCATAACCACCGTAAGAGCCACCTGTGATACCAACGCGCTTGGTGTCAACCAGGCCCATGTTAACCAGGTATTCTTTCATGTCGACCAGATCGTCAAACTCTTTACCTGCATAGTCGCCCTGACCGAGTTTTGAGTAATCAACACCTTTACCTGTAGAGCCACGATAGTTCGGATAGAATACCGCATAACCACGGGCCGCACCCATTTGACCTGGATCCGAGTAGCTGGTCAGCCAGCCGTTTCTGTCATGACTCTCAGGACCACCGTGTACCGCCATGATCAGAGGGTAACGTGTGCCTTCCTGGTAGTCCAATGGGTAGATAAGCACACCACCAATCTCAACACCGTCACGGGCCTTGAAGCTAATCGCTTCCTGCTTTGCCAGACGCTTGGTGTTCAACCAAGGATTTGAATCGGTTAAGCGGGTTGGCTTTTTAGAGCGCACCATAAACACTTCGCTTGGGTGTTTCGGGCTTTCTGCACGTACGCCAATGGTCTTATCTGAATCAGATACTGACAGGCTGTGGGCGATGAACTTGCCTTCTTTAACCAGCTTTTTGTATTTGCTTGAACCTACTTTGACCTGGCCAATGAAGGTTTCAACGCCTACATCAGCAATAAAGTTCAGTACGTTTTTGCGGTTTGACCATTCGAAGTCTTTGAAGTGGCCCATAAAGTTAGGGATCCATTCTTCTACTTTACCGGTTTTGGCGTTGGCCAGATACAAACGGCCCTTGGCAGGATCGTGCTTATCTTCGGCACCCAGAATCGCAATGTACTTGCCATCATGAGAGAACTCAGCTTCTCCCAGTTTACCCTCGGTTTTGAATGAGGTGGTGATTTTCTGCGTTGCCACATCCATCACATGCCACTGAGATTTCATATACTGATCATCAATCAGCGCCGTTGGCTGGGTTTTTACCAATAATTTGCTGGCATCGTCAGACCAGTTAATGTCGCTCACATAACCCTCGACAGGCACAACGGCAGGCGTCAGGGGTTTGTTTGTTTGTACCAGGTCCACTAAATGTAGCTGTTTGTTTTTCAGACCAAGTTCATACACTTCGGCCATAAAGCCCAGCTTTTTAAGCTCTTTTTCGCTTGCGTCTTTGGCTGGCATAGCCAGAATTGCAACTTGCTTACCGTTAGGGCTCAGACGATACTTGTTGATTGAAGTGCCTTTGAGCGACAGTACTTTTTGGGCTTCACCGCCGTCTACTGCAATGCGGTATAGTGAGGTGAACTTGTCTTCTTTTTTCTTGGCTGTGAAGTAAATGAATTTGCCATCTGCAGACCATTCAATTTTACCTACGTTAATCTTACCTGTGATAAAAGGCACTTCATTGCCTTCGTCATCAACCACATATAATTCACTGTAGTTTTTACCATTGCTGTCTACATACAGCTCACGGGGTACGGAGCGACGAAACGCAACCGATTCGCCATCCGGGCTGACTGCTGCCTGAATCACGCGCTGAATAGTTGGGATATCTTCAACTGTGATGGTGTCATTTGCCGATGCGGCAAAGGTGCTGGCACTGGCAAGGCCAATAGCAAGCGCGAGGGTAGTTTTTATCAGTTTCATAAATGTTCTCTGGATTACACTTTTTATAAACTAGACCGCAGGGTGTAGTGCGAGTGGGCAACATTTTACGTTAGCATAGGCTGAAAACCAGTGTTTGCGATTAACTGTCAGCTTTATGGGATAAATAATTGCGACATATCAATTAAATGACATCTTTTAATGCTGAGGGGTCACTATGTCAGAGTCACAGAAACATCCTTTGGATACCAAAATACCACCTCCGGTTGTTTTATTGCTACACATGCTTTTGAGTTGGGGAATGGTCCAGATTACCGGGCACTTTACTATGGCCGAGTCATTTAAAATTGGCGGCACTTTGGTATTGAGTACGATAGGCGCTGTCGTGGCTCTGGCGGGTGTTTGGGCGTTTCGTCGTCATAAAACCAGCGTTGATCCGGTGCATGTAGATAAAGTATCGGCATTGGTCACTGGAGGCATTTATCACTTTACCCGCAATCCTATGTATGTGGGGTTGCTGTGCTTACTGGTTGCACAAAACTGGTATTTAGCATCGCCAGCTGGTGCACTCGTTGTATTGAGCTTTATCGGTTATATGACACGCTTTCAGATTAAACCTGAGGAGCGCTTTTTATTAAAAGCCTATGGCCAGGCCTATCGTGACTTTCTGAGCACAACTCGGCGCTGGCTCTGACTAGTCTAACGTGTTGAAACCTGGTTAAATTGCGCTCTGATATCATCCGGCATCCCCCAGGAATGCTTAACTAAAATGGTTTTGAACAGGTCTTGCCAGGCTTTACTTTGTTGATTAGCTAACAAACTTTGCTGCTTAATGAGCAGATGCTTTATTTCTGAGACGTTGTGGTAATCCGGCCATAGTGCTTCTGCTGCGGTAAATTGTGAAATTCAAATTAGATTTAATGCAAAGGGAAGTGAATTGGAATTTTTAGTGGGCAAGGGAATTACCGATACGTTCAAATCTCAAGGACGAAAAGCATAGCAGGCAACCCCGCAGCAAGCGTAGGTTGCCGTATATAGATTACAGGCTCTTTTTAGGTGGCAATGCCACATTGGCAAAGATAAGGCCCGCAATCAATGACATAAAGATTAAAAACGTTTGCTGGCCGATGTGGTCGGCGGCAACAAAGCTCTGGCCTTCTATCAGTGAATTCAGGCCAATATAGGTTTTGGAACCGGGTACCAGCACTATCAAGCCCTGCATGGCGACTATCGAAGCCGGTGCGTTAACGGTGCGGTTAAACACATTGCTGAACACGCCCACGGCAAAGGCGCCGACAAAGGTGCCCAGCGAATAATCCAGATAGACCGCGGAGCCGATACTGGCTGCATAGGCAATAAAGCCCGACGCAATCGACCAGCTGGCGTGCTTGAGCTTAGTGCGAAAAATCACAATCAGGCTGCTACACAGCAGTAAAATGGCCATCCAGGCAGTCCATTTCGGGAGCGGGTCGGGTTGTACATAGTCGCTCTGACCAAACAGGAAAAAGCCAATACTGATACCCAGAAACGCGCCAAAATAAAGCTTAAACAACAGCATAATAGCATCCATGACCCGTGCAGTACCCGACACCAGGTGACGAGCGGATAACTCTGCAAACCCCAGTGCCAATGCCAGTCCCGGAATGAATACGATAATGGCAGAGAGCACGACAAGACGAATGTTCACCATGGGATCCAGATAGGATGAAATGGCACAGGCCGCCAGCGCAGACACTATGGCTACTACCGGTTCCAGCATATGGGTTACCCGCTTAGAGCGGGTTGACCACAGCACAAATAGAAATACCAGGATAGACAGCACCGCAGACCACAGCACATCGTTCCAGCTGGTTCCCATCAACATGGCAAACGCACCGCCAGACACTGCAAATGCAAAGCCCGTCAACAAGCGTCCATATGGGTCTTTTGCTTTGGTTATCGCGTCCAGATTCTGATCTGCCTGCTCTATACTCAATTCACCCGCCAACATACGATTGACCACATCGTCGGTATCAGCAAGTGACCCCAGGTTATGATCACCTGGCTCAACACGGGCAACATGGGTGTACTCGTCTTCATGCCCTTCAGTCCAGATCACAAAAGTGACTGAAGTCGGTGACATGACAAAGGACGACTTAAGGCCCAGGTGGGTAGCAACCTCCATCAGATGGGCTTCCAGACGATAAGCCGGAGTTCCGTATTGATGAAGCATTTTTCCTAATTTAACAATAAACTTGCGTTTTTGTGTAAAGGTGGCTGAATTCAACGGCGTGTAACCTAATAATAAGTGAAAATCGACAGCGATACAGTGAGTATGGAAGCCAACAGCTGGTTAGACTCCCATACTGAGTTTAGGCAATAACCTAAATTGCCGCGAATTCTAACGGGTTCTCACGCAAATTCAACGCATTTTATTTGCATTTTTTGCTTCAATCCATTGGGACATATATTGGGTACTGCGCAGTGTATGGTGGCGCAGCATGCTGCCGGTGAAATTGGCACGTCTGTGAGCGTTTAGGTTATTTATTGTATTGATAACCTTTTGTTTTAGTTGCTCCTCCAGCGGTCGTTTGTCATAGCGAGCCTGAAGCAGGGATTGCCCGTTCTGTTGAGCTTGCTGATAACGAACTTGATCCTGATATAAGGCGACGGCTTCAGCCGCAAAGGTTTCAGGGCAGTCGCTTATCGCACCATGCCAGGGCAAGTCACCATGCATGCCTTCGGCACCTATCTGTGTGGTCACACACGGGGTTTGCGTGATCATGGCTTCGAGCAGTTTGCCTTTAATCCCGGCACCAAAGCGCAGTGGTGCAAGACAGACCTTACTTTGTGCCATCACACCCAGTGCATCTTTCGCCCAGCCTTTGATTAAAAAGCCTGTTTTGGGATTGTGCAGAGCGGTCGCTTTAGGTGGGGGATAAGATCCGTATATATGTAGCTCCGCGTCCGGGAGATGCTTGCGGATCACGGGCCAGATCTGCTGCAAATAGAGTACGGCATCCCAGTTAGGAGCATGACGAAAATTGCCTATGGTCATAAAGTGTTTACGCTCATGGAAGTCAGGTAAATCTGAACTGAGCGCATTCAAGTCGACCATGAAGGGAAGGTGGTGTAACAACTCTGGTGAGACATTAAATTGTGTCGTGAGTAACTCGAGCTCATAGTCGGAAATAATCAGCGACAGGTCGCAGCGTAAAATGGCTGCGATTTCACGCTTGGCTAATTCACTATCGAGTAAGCTGTCCAGTGTGAAAGCTTGCTGTGTTTTATGCGCTGCATGGCGTGCGTTACGCAGACATTGTAAGTCTTCTGTATCGAGGATCTTAAGCGCATCGGGTGCAAACTTATCAACCCGCCAGCCAAATTGCTCTTCCATCATAAAACGGTCATACATCACAATGTCAGGCTTGAGTTTGCAGACGTACTCATCGAAGCTACTGCAGTTGAGTGCAATAGGCGTACAGGTAATCTGTTCCAAACTAAGATCGGCCATATGCTCGGTTTGTTGGGCAGGGCTGGCAAATTCCACTTGCCAGTTCTGAGCGCGGAAAAAGCGCAGCAAGGACATCATATGACTGCCGGCTGCAGATGAGTTCGGCTCCGGCCAGACATAACCAATTACTAAAACTTGTGTCATTTAAATTGAGGATTCTCTGAGTTGCAGCGATACATCGACTAAGGTACGTACCGCAGGTTGTGATTTATTCATGATCTCTGCCAGTGCCTGGCAGGTTCGTTTGCCTATGTCATCTGCATCAATCCGCACGGATGACAGGGCTGGTTTCATTAGTCTGGAGTCGGCCAGGTCATCGAAACCGACGACTTTAATATCTTTGCCAGGCACCAGGTTGTGTTCACGCATAGCTTCCATAACACCGTAGGCGATGACGTCACTAAAGCACACCACGGCCTGAGTCTGGGGAGCATCCTGATATAGGGTGTTAAAAGCTTCCCGACCTCCCTGGCGATTAGTCGGGGCTGTAATCTGTGGCATCGGCTGAGACACATTGCGCAGAGCAAGTGCGCTACGAAAGCCCGCAACGCGCTCGTGATAGTCTGAGATATCGGGTGTACCGCCCAAAAATGCTAGGTTTTCTAACCCCTGATCAAGCAAATGCAGGGTTGCCAGATGGGTGCCTTTTTGGTTATCTGGCAGAATACAGGGTGCATTGCTGTAGGGGATTTCCCGCATGATGTTAATAACCGGAAAGCCAGACTCAACGAGCTGGTTCACCCATTCCATCGTGGTGCCAGGCGCAGGTACCATAACAAACGCGCTAACATTGTACTCTTTAAGCGTATTGACGACTTGATGCTGGCGAGCCAGATCTTCACTGGTATTAACCAGCATAGGCACCATCCCCAGCGCATAAATGTGCTTTTCCAGGCCCACCGCCAGCTGTGCGGAGTAGGGGTTAGTCAGGTCGTTTATCACCAAAGCGACCAGGTTGGAGCGCTTGCTGCGCAGGGCTGCTGCATCACGATTGTACACGTAACCCAACTTGGTGATAGCGGCGAGCACCTTTTCCCGGCTTTTATCACTGACTTTGTCTGAATGTGTAAGGACCAGTGACACGGTAGACTTGGATACCTGCGCTTCTCTGGCGACATCGAAAATGGTCACTTTGTCTGGCTTTTTATTGTTGTTCATAATGGCCTGAATAACTGTGCAAACGGTTGACGAACGCTTAGTTTACCGTAACTTCGCGTCTGGATACACTTTATAGCAGTCAGCAGTAATACGTAACCAACCTGAGGGATTAAATTTGCCGCTAACCGTGTTAAAAAATCTCATTTAAAACAACTAAATATCTAATTTCCTGCCTCGCCTATATGGATGTAGATGCCTCAGCGATAGCAGGGCGCGGGAGCGGTGTTATCGCCGAAATTCACTCGCCTCATGATTGGCTACTTTATTGTGTTGCTTGCTATTAAACTAGTGCACATTTAAGGAATTTCGTTATATCATGAGAGGTTAAGATACAAATTCAAAGGTAGAGAAGTGGTGAAAAAGAGCCCGGTTGTGCTGTTTTTTTTAGCTTGTTGTGTGTGGGTACATGCTGCGATGGCGGTGTCTGAAGGGTATCAGGTACCCAAAGAAGAGATCGCTCAACTCGTAGATGTGGCGCCAATGCCTGAGGTCTTGCTTAATGAGCAACATGTCTGGATGGCGTTACTGACACAGTCACCCACGTCAGAGCATAACACCGAAATAGGTGTGGGCTATGGAGATTTGCAATTCAATCCGACCACATTTATGCGTCTGGGGTTAACGACCTACTCAGGGCTGAGCTTTAAACATGTTGCCACTGGTGCTGAGGTGCAAGTCAATAATTTACCGGCTGGTGAAGTATATGCCCCGCGTTGGAGTGCTGATGGCCGTTACCTGGCTTTTATCTTGCTCTCCAAGCAGGACGGCCGTCTTTGGATTTATGATATTGAACAACGTGAGCTGAGTGCGCTGTCGCGCTATCCGCTTAACGGAGTCACCACTGAGGTGCCTTACCACTGGCTGCCAGACAGTTCCGCGCTGGTTATTAATAGTGCCATCAATCATACCGGTGAGCAGCAGCAACCGGTGCAACAATCGCCGCTGGCAGGACCCGTGGTAGCGCAATCGCATGGGGCCCTGAGTCCGCTTAAGCAAACCAGTCAAACGCTCTCTACTGAAGACTTTGCCCATTATGCTCAGGGTCAGTTAATCAAAGTTCCTTTGCAAGGCCGCCCTTCAGCCATTGGCGGACCTGCTTATTTCCATCATTTTGAACCGTCGCCAGACGCCACCAATTTAATCGTCGCGATGGCGATGCTGGAAGCGCCACAGCAGCAACAAACCAATCAACGTTCGCTTGCTAATCACCCCAGTGTCTGGCAAGTGTGGGGAATGACAGGATTTGCATTGTATGAGCTTTACCGGCCTGTGTTACCGAGTGAACCAGCGATGGAGCACAGCGAAGAAAATACGGTCCTGACGGCTATCTCTGCGCCACCTTCTCCACCTGTGCGCAGTCATTTTCAATGGCGTGCAGATAAAGGTGCTACTGTGATTTGGGCACAAGAAGAAGATGCGCAGAATGAGTACGGTCTGTACCATATTTCTTCGCCCTTTAAACGAGCGCCGCGTTTGTTTATGGCATTGCAGGAACCTTTTGTTCGTATGGACTGGGGCGACTCAAACATTGCTTTACTGACTCAGGCTGAAAACGCGCGTTTCTTAACAACGTCGGTGATTAATCCACTCGCGCCACAGCGCAACCCATTGGAAGTGGCCAGGTACCGAGTGACGGAAGCGACCTCCGAACAGTGGTTGACTGCGCGTAATGATTTGGGTGTTCAGGTACTTAAAGTGGTGGGAAGTCGATATTTATTTATCCGTGGAGTAGAAAAGGTACAAGAGCAGGATTTGCCGTTCTTGGACAGGTTCGATGCCAGAACGAACACCCGTACCCGGATATGGCAATCTCAGGCACCGTATTTTGAAGAGTTTATTGCACTGTTGGATGATGAGGGGATGCGCTTTATCACTCGTCGTCAATCGAAACAGGAGCAACCTAACTATTTTGTCCATGATCGGACATTCAGCTCGCTGGAACAGATCACTCATTTCAGACATCCATATCCGGCGTTACGAGGCCTGTCTCAGGAGGTCCTGAATTTTGACGGTGGTGATGGGACGCAAATATCCGGAACGCTTTATCTGCCAGCTAATTACGATCCCAGTCTTGGCCGGGTGCCTGTGCTAATGTGGGTAAAAGCCCCCAGTCACGTAAAACACACTTTCAACTCCCCGCACTATTTTGTGCCCGTGGATCATCTCGGTCCTTTGCCCCATTTGGCTCAGGGTTATGCGGTATTTGAAATTGATGCGTTTAGCTTGCCTGGCGAGCAGGGGAGTGTGGCACAATTACGAGCACAGTGGCAGGCTACAGCTCAGGCTGCTGTCGCGGTGTTAGCGCAGCAAGGCATCGCAGATGTTAACAAAGTGGCCATTGGTGGTCATGGTGCTGCCGCTACCGTGGTGCTTGACCTGTTGGCCAACACCGAGCTATTTGTCACGGGGATCGCACGCAGCGGTACTTATAATTATACGTTGGCACCATTTGCCTTTGAAAAGCAAACTGGCACTTTATGGCAGGACCCGCAAGCTTACCTGATGAGCTCACCATTAGCCTATGCTGATAAAATATCGGCGTCTGTGCTGTTGATACATGGCTATCAGGATCGTAAGCCAGGTCATTTTGCCGTTCAAAGTGAGCGTCTGTTCAGTGCGCTCAATGATCTTGGCAAGCGGGCACGGCTGGTGTTGTTACCAGAGAGTAACCACAATTACGCAAATCGTCAGGATGTCTTGCACTTGCTTTGGGAGCAGCAGAGCTGGCTACAACGTCATTTTGATCCTCTTCCTGCGATTGAAGAAATCAATCAGGTCCCGGAAGGATTAAGATTCAAGCTTGAGCCAGAGCCTCAAACGCCCTGGCCTATGTAATGTTAAGTGTGATCATTCTTTAGAGGAAAGAGAGCTGCCTAATGACGCGGCAATCACCATAAAGATTGCGAGCCACTGCCAGCCACTGAGTAGCTCGCCTAAGATCACTAAGCCGGCCAGTGCGGCAATGGCTGGCTCCATGCTCATCATGATACTAAAGCCCTGCGCCGGCATTTTCTTCAACGCCACCATTTCCAGGCTGTAGGGCAGTGCGCTGGACAACAGCCCTATGGCGATACCCAGCGGGATTAATGACCAGTCGAGTAATGCGCTGCCTTGTGATATCACACCAACCGGAACAACGGCGAAAGCGGCAACGCTCATTCCAATGGCAACCGTAGCGCCTCCTGAGCCGTGACCACCACTTTTTTTACCAAATAAGATATACCCCGCCCAACAGGCACCTGCTGTAAGAGCCAGTAAAACCCCGATGGGATCCAGTCCATCGACTTCTCCCATATTAGGCAGCAACAGCAAAATGCCAGCAAGTGCGAGCGCTACCCAGAGGTAATCACGCTTACGTCGTGAGGAAAATAGCGCGACTGCCAGTGGCCCTGTGAATTCCAATGCAACGCCAATGCCCAGCGGAATGCGTTCTATTGCATAATAAAATGTCAGATTCATGATGCCCAGACTCAGGCCATACAAGATCACCGGCCGCCAGTTTTTAGGTAAATGTCGCCAGGGGCGGAAAACCAGACACAAAATAAGAGCTGAAAAGCCCAACCGGTAGGCCGTGGTGCCCTCAGGACCAACATGGGGAAACAGCTGTTTGGCGATTGAAGCACCGGATTGAATGGTGACCATGGCAAGCAACAAGCACGCGATGGCATATAAAAAGCTCTTGTTTAAAACATGCATCGAGAAGTCTCGCAAAAAATGAAGGTCGCTAGTCTACTTGTCAAAATAGTGCTGCTCAATAGCTTTGTATACATTATTCGATAAAGTATGATAATACCGATAGGTATGCTATTTTCTGTTTAACTTTAATTATCAAAATGTAGTGTTTTTATTTCATTGAGTGATTCAAATTAACCTGAAGAAACGCCGTGTTCTCCAATCTGGATATTAACTGTGTGTTGCTTTCGTTATATAATAATATTCGTATATAGGAGAGCAGTTCAGTGAAAAGTATTTTTGTGACAGGTGCAAACCCTGATTTGGTGCTAATGGTTGTGTCATTGCTTAGCCATCACAGGCGGGACATCGACGTTTCTACAATTTTGCAAGCAGAGCAGAGTATCAGCCCTATGGCAAAGGAGGCCCTTGGGGCTTTTGGTTTGTTGAGTAACATGGAGTGTGTGTCTTGCGGTGCAAAGCCTGAAGAATGTGAGTTAACTATTCATATCGCGGATAGTATTGGAGCAACGCATGACTATGCCCTTCCACAACAGGCACTGAACTGGCAAGTTACCTTAGATGAGTCGCCAGAGCCCTACAATCCTTATCGCAAGGTCCTGTACGATATCAATGAGAAAGTACGTGATTTACTTATGCAGCCTCAGGCATTGATCCCAGTCACATCCATGACATTTTACAAAGCAATGAGCGATGAGTTACGGCTGAAAACGCTGCTGCTGATTCTACTTGAACAAGAGCTTTGCGTATGTGAGCTCATGGTCGCATTGGATGAACCCAGTCAGCCTAAAGTCTCCCGGCACCTTGCACAGCTGAGAAAGGCAGGCATATTGACGGTGCGCAAGCAGAGTCAATGGGTCTACTATGCGTTGAATGTGGCATTACCCGACTGGATGTTAAAAGTGCTGCAGAGCACTTTGTTTGGCGAGCCAGCATGTATTGCTCAGGAGCTGACCAGACTTGCGAAGATGGGAGACAGACCAGCACGACAGCTAAGTTGTTGTCGCTAGCGTGTGCTTAGCCTTTGTTAAGGTAAGTGAGCCAGTCTTGTTCATGTCTGAGCATCATGGCATGTTTCTTCGACCCTAAATGGGCAAGCTTGTCGTGCTCGCTGAAAAATGGTCCGGCGCGACACATTCCACAATGATCCTGGTTCAGATAAGCTGGTTGGTAGAGTGATGCGCTCAGATCCGCGTGGGGCTTTGCTGACCAATAGTAGGTGATGCCGCTGGTATCTTTAACATGTTTGTCTCTGTCAACATTACGTATGCGATAACCCGGAAAAGCGTGAATATCGAAGTCAGATTGACCGAGATATTGGTAGTCTGTGCCGCGGCATAAAGAGTCTTCCAGATTCCATTCACAATAAGGCTTGACGTCTTTTGAAGTGATCAGTGCCAGCATAGGGCCAGCCGGGTCAAGCGCATAACGGTGGCTAAAATCAACAAAATGACGTAATAAACGGCGATTGAGCGTGTTTGTTGATAGCTTTTGGTCATCAAACGCCTGTTTACTGGTAAAGGCTGGGATCAGTGGAAACTGAAAGATTACCGCATCGAACAGGGCTCCATCCAGGCTTTGCCAGCTTTCCGGTTTGGTCACGTCAAATCCCGTTAATACTGGTATACAGTCCTGACGCAGGGCGTCTAATGCATGATGTTGGTATTTTGCTCTCAGCGTTGCTTCATCGTCATAGATACTGGCGCAAATATGGCCGGGTTTTAGCTGTTTGCTAAGGGATAAGGAAAAGCTCAGATCGCCATCGCCGACGGTGAGAACGCGCCAATTCGCATCTATCAACATAATTACTACCAGGGGAAAATAACCAAAGCGCGATGATAGCAGAAGAGTGGTGACGGAGAAACCAGGGCAACCTTAGGGCGACTAACAAAGACGGTGCCCTAAGGTTGAACGATTTAATATCAGTGAGTTACTTCATCCAGTAGTCTCAGTACATCGCGACTGGCTTGTTCCATACGGTTCAGCTCAGCGATGGCTTTTTGCTTTTCTCCCGCAACAAACAGGGTCATGGCTTCTACACCGGCCCGATGGACCTCTTTGTGTGGGCCATCAATGCGGTTGATTATCCCTGATTTATTGAGCACTTTATTTCCTTCACCACCGAGCCACTTGCCGAGACGGCAGCTGGTATGATCCGCAAATTCATTGATTTGCTTGTTACTGTTGCCGGCGATCACGCCATAGACTTCCCCTTTCCACACTACATGGTCCAGTTTTGCTGTCTGCACGAAGGTTTGCAAAGACGCTGAGACGATTGTTTTTTTCATTGAACCACAACAACTCACAATATTGCCGTACTCATCATTCAGATGCGCAATACTTGACGATAAGTCATTGTTAGAGCTTTGGATCACATTTACACCATCAACGGTTAGCTGGGTTGTATCAATGATTTTCTTAACTAAGTCAGATACCTCATTGGCTGACTCGTTAGTATTGTTCGCCAGTGCACGCACCTCGTCGGCAACGACACTAAAGCCCCGGCCAGCTTCTCCTGCACGTGCGGCTTCAATCGCGGCATTAAGCGCCAGGAGGTTGGTTTGGTCGGATATTTTTGAGATTGTGGTAACAAAGGTATTGATGTTATCCGCCATATGGGAGAGGCCAGAAATGTTGTCTGTCATGCTGGCCATGTTAGTAGACAGGCTGGACATGCCAGACAGGATCTTTTCCAAAGAGGATTCCGATGTTTCGAACGACGCACTTACCTGGGAAATAGAGCTACTTTCTTCTTCAATTTGATGCAGGCTGCGTAAGACGGCATCTCGTACTTCATGGATCTGTCCCAATCCGGACAGGGCACATTGTAAAAGCTGGTTGTCTGTGTTGTCGTTTAACTGTTTTTGAGCCTCGATAAGCTCGTTCTGTATTGCCTGCTTTTCCGCCTCCAGTTGCTCATAGGCCTGATGTTGAGCGGCCAGCTCAGCTTTTAGCTGCTGTATTTCCGATTGGTGGCTGGCATTGGCAAAAAGATTCTTTAACACTGGGGGTTCCTTCGACTATCAAAACTGCCAGCAGCATAGCAGCAGAGACACTAAAGTGCTAGATTAATGTAAATAAACAATGATCTACATAAAGAAGAAGTAAAGAGGTAGGTGTTTTCTACCGGCAAATTAAGCGTGGTAAATGAGTGTTAAGTTATCAGGAGATTATGGCTTCCTGATCTTAGTACGAATGCTTTTACCGGCTTTGTTTTCGTACATGCTCAAATCAGCCTGATGAAGTAGTGCATCCGGATCCTGAGCGGGATCTGCGGCTGCTTTTCCGATACTGACGCCAACGCCATATTCAAATACCTCTTCAAGTAGCATGGCTCTGAGTTCATCTTCCTGCAGGTTAGCCTCTTGTGTAAAGGCAACAAATTCGTCTCCACCAATGCGAAAACATGCGTCGGCGGAAAACTGCCTGGCCATGGCCTGCGCCACTTTCTTGAGTATCTCGTCGCCGGTGTGATGTCCATGGTGGTCGTTGGCTAGTTTAAAGTTATCCAGATCAAAATAATAAAGGAAGCTACTGTTTTTACAAAGAGACTCGAATCGTTCAAAGCAGGCACGGCGATTGCCAAGCTCGGTTAGCTCGTCATGAGTTGCGTCAAACTTGAGTTGCTGCTCCAACTCGTGACGGCGGGCTATTTCTTTATTCAGTGCCGAGATAGTCTCTTTTTTCTGCTGAATGATAGTGTGTAGGCCATAACAGGTTAGCAAAAAGCCTAAGTGCTTGAGTGAGGTATCAAAGATGTTGACCAACATCAGCTCTGCGCCCATCAGGTCGTCAAACAGATCCAACAACAGGCCACCACAATAGAGCACCCAAGCATATAATATCAGCTGGTGCTTTAAATGTGGCAGGCCAAGCACCAATACGGTCAACGCAATGGCAAACCAAATGAGCTCCTCTACCGTGGCACCAAAGGGCTGATGATTGTTATACAGTAATACAATCACTAAGCCTGTTGCGAGCCAGATCAAAGCGAGCAGAAGTTTTTGTCGCATAATCCATCCTCAGTCTGCTTATAGGTATAGCAGGTTTTACTCGCTTTAGTGGGTGACATACGTCAGGCGCTCAGCTCCAGAGCCTGAGCTATCATGAATAAATGGCTGACAAATACGACAGAAGTGAGTGTAAAGCGCATTTTTTTGTAATCCTGGTGGGTTTCTTGCCACTTTGGTGCAATCCGTTCAAACAACAGTATGATCCAATAAGAGACTGCCAGATAACTTAATAGAGCCACCTGTGAAACAAGGGCCAGCAAAGGAAAAGGCACAATAACCAGGATTGCGATCACGGCTTGTTGTTGTGACTGCTCTCCCGGGCGCCACAGACTACCAGCCAAAAACGCCAATACACCCAGACTGTAGTAACTAAAGGTATCAATGGCCGCCGCTGAACTACCAACCATCAGAGTTAATGCGACGCACAGCAAAAAAGGAATAAAGCCAATATAGGCCAGCATAATATGGTTGAAGTATGGATGCATTCAGGTCTCTTAAAAGTTTGTTCTGACTCATGTTTTAATTATATCTGATATACGCATAAACTTTGCCAAAGTTTCATCAGTTTTTCGGATTGAAGCAATCAAAACAATCCATTTTAATAAAATAACATTCCCCTCTATCTTAGTAATCACACAACGACAACAAGGCGGCATCAAAGTCACACTTGTTATCCATTAACTTGACAACTAAGAGAGAAACAACATGACGACCTCTTTGATTAACACTCAAATTCAACCTTTTAATGCAACTGCTTTTCATCACGGCGAGTTCGTTGATGTCAGCGAAAAAGATTTACTTGGCAAATGGTCTATTGTCTTTTTCTACCCGGCAGATTTCACTTTTGTGTGTCCAACTGAACTCGGTGACCTTGCTGATCACTACGCACAACTACAAGAAATGGGCGTGGAAGTATACTCAGTTTCAACAGACACCCACTTTACTCACAAAGCCTGGCATGATGCGTCTGAAACCATTAAGAAAATTCAATTCCCAATGGTCGGTGACCCGACTGGCAAAATTACCCGCAATTTCGGTGTAATGATCGAGGAAGAAGGGCTGGCATTGCGTGGTACCTTCGTAATCAATCCGGAAGGTGAAATTAAGGTGGTTGAAACTCACGACCTGGGCATTGGTCGCAGTGCAAAAGAGCTTGTGCGCAAAGTTCAGGCGGCACAGTACATTGCGTCTCACGATGGTGAAGTATGTCCCGCGTCTTGGCAACCAGGTGAAGAAACACTGGCACCATCTTTAGACCTGGTTGGTAAGCTGTAATTCCCAGTTAAGCCAATGAGAGGGAAAAGTTTGTCGCGTTTAGCGCTATTGATAGCTTGATGACAAGGCTTTTTCCTTAAATTGGCGATAGCGTTAAGCAAATTACACGGGTCCGGGCTATCTGAGCCCGGACCTGCTAAATCAAAAAAAATCGCCCCTAAAAGGCATAACTCAACGGGTGTAATGACAGAAATATTGAGGAAGTACAGAATGTTAGATAATCAAATAAAAAGTCAGTTGCAAACCCATTTCGCTGCACTGGTAGACCCCATAGAACTGTTGTTGGGGCTGGATGATAGCGCAAAGTCGGCTGAGGTGGCGTCGCTGGCACAAGAACTCGCATCATTGAGTGAGTTAATTACCATTGGCAAATCAGAACATAGCCAGCGTACTCCCAGTTTAACTGTGTATTCTCCTGTACGTGATACCCGAGTGGAGTTTGCCGGTGTGCCCATGGGGCATGAATTTACCAGTTTAGTGTTGGCTTTGCTTCATACTGGCGGACACCAGGCAAAAGTCTCTGAACAAATGCTGGCGGTGATCCAGTCTATTGAGGACGAGCTTAGCTTTGAAGTCTATATATCCCTGAGCTGCCAAACCTGTCCTCAGGTTGTGCAGGCCCTGAACCTGATGGCGGCGCACAATGCCAAAATCAAGGCGACCATGATAGATGGCGCATTGTTTCCTGAGGAAGTTGAGCAACGAAACGTTCTGGCTGTACCGAGCGTTTATCTCAATGGCCAATTATTTAGCCAGGGCGCAATTTCCCTGCCCGAAATCCTGGCCAAACTGGACAGCAAACACAGTGAGCGACAGGCTGCCGAGCTTGCGCAAAAATCTGAGTTTGATGTTTTGGTTGTTGGAGGCGGCCCTGCAGGTGCAGCTGCTGCCATTTACGCGGCCCGAAAAGGCCTTAATACTGGCATCGTGGCCGAACGCTTCGGCGGTCAGGTTGCAGATACTTTGAGCATTGAAAACTTTATATCCGTGCCAGCCACAGAGGGCCCTAAATTGGTTGCTCAGTTGGAAGAGCATGTCAACGAGTACCAGGTGGATGTAATTAAGCACCAGCGAGCGAGTAGACTCAATCAAGGCAATAAGCTTGAGCTGACTTTGGAAAGCGGTGCAACCTTGAAAGCAAAATCACTCGTGATTGCTACTGGCGCAAGATGGCGGACCATGAATGTGCCGGGAGAGCAAGAATATAAAGGCAGAGGCGTAGCGTATTGCCCGCACTGTGATGGTCCTTTGTTTAAAGGCAAACCTGTTGCCGTAATAGGTGGAGGAAATTCCGGCATTGAGGCTGCCATTGATCTGGCTAATCAGGTTGAACACGTCACCGTGCTGGAGTTTGCCGATTCGCTAAAAGCAGATGAAGTGCTGATTAAAAAGGCGCGCAGCTTAAAAAACGTCGCTATCATCACTCATGCCCAAACAACCGAAGTGTTGGGAGATGGTAACAAGGTGACAGGCTTGACCTATGTGGACAGGCAAAGTAATCAAAGTCACCAACTTGAGTTGGCTGGTATTTTTGTACAAATCGGGTTGATCCCGAATACGGAGTGGCTGGAGGGAAGCGGGATTGCGCTGACACCCTTTGGCGAAATTGCTATTGATTCCAAAGGTGCGACCAGCATCAACGGTGTATTTGCCGCGGGAGATGTGACAACCGAGCCATTCAAGCAAATTATCATCGCCATGGGAGGCGGGGCCACAGCCAGTCTTGGGGCTTTTGATTACCTTATAAGACATCAGTCAGATATGGCTGAGCAGGCAGCCTAACCTAAAACAACGAACATAGAGCGAGTTACACCCAAGCCTGTACTCATCTGAGTACAGTAAAGCCACAACCGGGTTATCACTGGTTGTGGCTTTTTTATATCTGAGCTTTACAATTCTATGGTTAGACTATACTTGCGAGTGTACTTCGATGTGCTGACGAAAAGTCACTTTGATTATTGCGCTTCACAGGTTGTACAGTATGCAGTAAAAGTGAGCCCAGTACCCGAAGAACAAGGTGATATAGCATTTTAGCGGCTATATCAGTCTTCGTACGTAAACAAGGCTGCAACAATGAAAACCTCTATCGCGTCTGGTGCCCCGCGAAATACCTTAGGTCTGGTTTTTTGCTCGTCACTGTTGATTGCACTGGCTGGGTGTGGGGTTGATTCCCCCAGTGCAACAACAACTAACACACCTCCAACTCAATCTGATCCGCCTCAATCAGATCCCCCACAATCTGATGCTCCGACAACAAAGGGATACAAAGTCACCCTGAACACGACTCAACCGATATCCGCCTATGAACTGAAACTGAACTTTAGTGTTACGCCTAATGACGGGTCGATGACCATGAGTAACAGTTTTATTGTATCGGACGGTACTTTGGTTGCACTTGGGCCTGTATCCAGCGACCAAGGGAAGGCGCTGCATTTTGGGGCGCTCACTTATGGGAATACCAGTGGCTTTAACGGCTCTGCTGAGGTCTTGAAATTTGAAGTCAATACGGATGCAGGCACGCTTGATGTGAGCAGCAGCAAAACACTCTGTATGAATCGACTGGCGCAGCAAGTCAGTTGCAGCATTTCGGTCAGTGAACAGTGAGGGCGCAATGATGAAATACTTATATTTTACAGCGCTGCTTGGTTTACTGAGTATGCCGACTCTTGCAACCGAAGGCTCCACGGCCGGCGCGAATTATGACAAGTCATTGTCTCGACCTCAGGCTGCTGAACAGGCTGCGGCTGTGGGGATGACGCCTATCACCTTCAGTGAATTCCCAACAGGTACAGCAATCACTGATCAGTATGCCGACAGGGGCATTATATTTGGTGGTGATGCGCCGTTTATTACGTCTGACAGTGCCAATCCTACGAGTCCTGTATTATCGGGAACACCTCAGTATAACGGTGCCATTGAAGGACGTTTTGTGGATCCCCTGACGGGTGAGCCGACGACGGTAAATAGTTTTTCGCTGGACGCGGGGTATTTTGATAACCTGAGTTCAACGCGGTTACAGTGGTTTAATCCCGAAGGTCAATTGATCCGCGAAGTCCTGGATTCGCAATTTGGTATTGAGCACTTTGCTATTCGAGATGAAAACATTGCCTCGTTTCGGATTGAGATTATTGCTCAGGAAGACGCGGGGTATGCCATAGACAACGTCGCATTTAATCTCATTGAAGCTGCGTTTGATCACACATTTAATCTGGACAAAGTGATCCTTTCTCCGGGCGCTTTGACTGCCAATCAATTTTCTATTTATTTCAAAGATCTGGAGGCGCTCAACGGCGCGACACTGGAGGATGTCTGTAATTATCAGTTTCATGCGCAAGACAGTAACTTAAAAGTCACCGCTGAAAACTGCAACGTTAACACAGATAAAAAGACCTTCAGACTAGACTTTTCTTTGGCTGAGGCACCGTACAATCTCAGCAATGCTCAGGTGTCGGTATGTAAATCTGAGGAGTGTGAAACGATAGAGGATGTGAACAGCCTCAATGTGTATACCACCGCATTCAACGTCTCAACGGATGGCTTTTCATTCCAAAACGGCGACTGGAATAAGTTCATGCTAACAGAGGTCAAAGATGTATCTCTTTCCTCTTTCTTGTGCTGGAAATTCGATCGTTGTACACCGGATCAGCTATCTTATCTGGGCTTTATGCGTAAAGTTGCTCGTTCATTTTCAAGCTTTCTGGCACCGGCGAATAAACGCAAAGCCTATGATGTCATTGGTTATTATCGCCTCAAAGACTATACACAAGGCTTTGACAGGCTAGACCGGCGTTTTCTGGGCGTGTGCCATGGTATGGCTGCGTCGGCGATTGCTAATTATAACAATGCCAGTGAGAGCGTCGCTTGGGGAGCTAACATTGATGCCACGCTGACACGGGCACAGCTGATTTCTACTTTCCAGAATCATTGGGACAACCGCAACACGGAATCACCTAAGCCTTATGTGAAGGCCGTTGGCAGTTATGATGTTAAGTCGGATGCCGCAGATGCATTTCATGGTTTGTCCAAAATTGGCTTTTACTTTTTATCACAATCGGCCTTTAAAGGTGACGCTTGGATAGGCTCTCATCCGAGAACCATATTCCCGGGCATCTCGGCAATGAATGCGTTTTATTCGCCTCACTTTATGGAAAATAAAATCGCCAGTTTGCGCTTTACCATTAATCGTCCAAAAAGGGGCGGTGGGCATTCTATTCTGGCAGCCGGGTTGATCCAGTATAACGATGTGTCTTTGTATATCACTCATGACAATAACTTCCCGGGCGAATATACCATGATGGAGTTCACTGACTCCTTGACTTTGAAGCACTTTATATTCTCCGGAGCGCCAGATGATGGCACGGAACCTTATGATCAACATGGAGACTTTAAGTTAACAAACTACTACAACGCATCGAGTTATGCGCAATTTGGTGCCTATACGGACGTCACGGATCAGCTACGCATCTATGGTCAGCCTGGCGCCAGTGAACGGTCGCAAGATACTTTGAATGAAGAGGAAGATACGCCTGCTAGTGTGGTTGAACTGGAACACCCACAACACATCACCGTTTTGATTGCGGGTGGCAAATTGGTGGGGGTAAACCGCCAAAGCGACCAAAGTGCGGTGTTGCTATCGCCAATTCTTGACGAACCAGATACGGCGCACGCGTATTTGAAAAACTCAGAGCTGGTCACTGAGTTTATTCTGCCTTTGTCTGATACTTACAGCATTGAGGTTGAGAAATACCCTCAATATCCTGAAGTAGAAGTCTATGTGACTATTCCGCAGACCAACGGCAAAGTTTTGGTGCTGAACTATGAAGATGTGGTCGCGCAGAGCAATGAGGATAGTGCAACCGTATTACTGACCGTAGGGCAACAAAACACGGATGCAAACATCAGTGTCAACGGCGTTGCGCAAGCGCCAACTTATGCTCAGGAGAGCAGTTTTGTCGTGGCACAGGTGTCGTCGCTTAAGGCGATTGTAAATGGCGCGGTTGTCTCATTGAGCTGGCAAAATCCGCAAGGTGGTAACCTCAAAGAAGTCGTTGTCACCAGAACCACGGGCAGCCTGCCGACTTCCATCACAGATGGTAGTACGATATTTACCGGGCTGGCATCTGAGTTTGTAGATAGCGCATCGGCAAATACTCAGTATTACTACAATGTATACTCGGTGGCTGAGGATTCTACCTCTGAGCCAAACAGCATCTACGTAGACACACACCAGGCGACCTTGCATGGTCAGGTACATGATGGCAATGAAATGGGCATTGCCGGTGTTGAGGTTGTACTTACGAACGGGGTGGGCTTGAGCCAGATAGAAATTGCTCGTCAGCTTACTGATGATAAAGGGGTGTTTAGTTTCGCGAACTTAGCCAAAGGCTCGTATAAACTGAGTTTTAGTCACGCTTCTTATCAATTCGAAACTTCAGACGATGCGGTGAATTTGACTGAAGCAAGCCAGGAAGTTAAACAACTTGGTGTAGCTGTGCCTGTCTTACTGCTCAATGTTGAAAATGCCATAGGTACGGAGCAGCAGGTCAGTATCAATTGGTCAGGTCTTCATATTGCAGATTCTGACACTGTAGATATTGCTTATCAGGTTGAAGGAACGACGACCGAAATTGCGACGGGTATAGAGTTTTCACAAGGCCGTTATCTGTGGGATGTTTCTGCCCCGGGTGATACATCTGTGACTGTAGTGGTGATGCTCAGCAAGGATAAAACCATACTCAGTGAGCAACAGGTTTTTGTTTTGAAAGAAGTTAGCCCATATGATTTTAGTGGAGACAGTGAGTTGTCGGCTGATGATGTATCAGCGATAGTGAGCGGATGGTCTGCCACTTCAGGAGACACGCAATTTGAACAACGATTTGACCTGAATGAGGATGGAGAAATAGACCTCAAAGATATTATGCAGGTCGTCGCTGCCCTTAACCAGAAGTAAATACACAAATACAGGCCGGGCATTTTTCGCCCGGCCTGAACCTGCATAGATTTATTGTTACAATTGCAAGGCTGCATTTGTCGATAATATGTTGCAAGATATTGGGTTAATCTCACTCACTGTTTTGTACACGGTTTATGTCCGATATTTATTTTGCAGACTACCGATTTGATTTGACCCGTATGGCACTGTATCGAACAGAATATCGCGTGCCGCTTAAGCCCAAACAGGCCTTATTACTCCACTTACTTCTGACCCATCATAAAGAGATAGTCAGCAAAACGCAGATCCTGGATGAAGTCTGGGGTGAGACTGTGGTATCTGAACAGGTCATCTTTCAGACCATAAGCCAGCTCAGAAGCATATTGGGTGACGATGCAATACACACCTACGCTCGCCTGGGGTATCAATGGCAGTGGCCTGTTACTGAGAGGCCTGTTACTGAGACACCCATTGAGAAGCCTGTTACTGAGACACCCATGGAAACCGACTTTGTTGCCAGACACAGAGAGCCTTTCTGGTGGGGAATAGCAGTGTTGCTTGTTTGCTTGTCTGTTTATGTAACAGCGAGTCTGTATAACTACAAGAAGCCGTCAGTGGAAGCGCAATTCACCATTTTGCACATGGGTGACTCAGAGGCTGGCATTTTGTCATTTTCTGACATAGCTGAGCAGGCGATTGATATGTCTGGACTGGATCAGGTCCAGCAAGAGCCGGGTGAAGTGAGTATAGAGCAAGCATTTGAAACTCCGGAGCTGTTATGGTTAAAGGGCCAGAAAAACTGGCAGATGTGGGGCAAGCTTTATCAAGAATCTAGCGGTGTTTTTATACATTATGGCATCACCAGATCTGGCATAGTCTGGGAAGGCTACGTTTATGCGTTGGATGAGAGTGAGTTAGCAACAAGCCTGACCCGGCGTCTGACTACTCTGAAATCGCTGGGACTGTTTGCAGACAATCATGTCACGACACATGAGTTGGTTGTACTCTCTATGAGCCGACAGGCACCGGATGACCCTGAGCTTATTCTTGCTGCCGGCCGTTATTATATTGATCAGGGACAATTTGATTTGGCGATCACCTATCTGGATCGTCTGATTGAGCAATTCGATGGCCATCAGCACAAGCCCTATGTGGCACTGGCTCACTGGCACAAGGGGAAGGTTTACAAAATGCGTAGCCAGCACATGCTGGCTACGGCAAGTTTACGGGATATGTCAGAGGTGCTGCATGATACTCAGCTTGAGCCACTAAAGCACCGCTATGTGACGACATTGGCCTGGCTTAGCTATGAGCTGGGTAACTGGTCATTAATGAACCAGGTGTTAGATCAGGCATTAGCAGAGACCATGACAGATAGTGTTGATGGCTTGCGTCGATTTGAGCTGCACATATTGTATTCCATACTGGCTAAAAAAACCGGACAGGTAGAGAAACAGTACCATCATCTTAATCTGGCTCAGTCCGTTCTGACCGCACACGAACTGGACAGGAGCAATCAGGCAATCGTGCTCTACCATTTTGCCATATTTAGTGGCAACGACAGCGATGCTGAGCCTTATCTGAAGCAGGTTGTAGCGCTACCTCGTACGAGCAAAAACTATTGGGTTCAGGATGAGGCGATGGCACTGTTAGTGGAGTATGCATTGGCGCAGGGTGATTACGAAGCAGCACATGCCTTGATCCTGCCTGAGTCACAGAATCCCAGGGCATTGCTATTAAAGGCTCAGATTCATGCCGCACAGGCGCAAGAGGCGCATATGATGACGGTGCTGAAACGTGCATTTACACTGGCTCAGCAGCGTTTTGATGGCCAAAGTGCACAGACAGCCGCGCTAAGGCTCTACCGCGCTAGTTCCAGCACTCAGGAAGAGAAACTGTATTATCTGGCGTATCTGAAAGCGAATACCGGGGTTGACTGGCTGCGCCACCAGCAAATCTCAGAACGAGAGCTGGCGGCTTTATAATTGCCCCAATGTGGCACTGTTCGATACGTCTGTTTAAGAACTCGAATTACTGCTCCAAGCTGGCTAAGGGATTAAACTGTAACCAGTCAACCATAAACCAGGTTTGCGTGCCAGCCCGTACTTCTATTGGTGCATCGGAGGCTATCAGTTTTGCTGGTACTTTGACTATCTCCAATGTATCGGGCGTCATACCTGTGACCCGGGCAACCAGGTGGTGTCCCTGCCAAATCTCGATTTGGCTTCCCTTATCGGCTCTGAGTCGCATCTGCAGTTCGACGTCTTGTTGTGTGTGGCTTTTAAACTGGTAACTGCTCCATGCCGGTAGTAAAGGCTTGTCACCGGTAGGGTAGTGATGGGGGTTATCGTTGAATGCCAGGCTTTGTTGGTTTTTCTCTTTATGGTCAATCAGGTAAACGTGCTCTTGCATCACATAATGTTCGGCCTCAATGCGCTGCCCAGGCTCAAAGGTGGTATGATGTCCGGTTTCTACCTGCACACTGAAAGGCCCCTGGCCAGGGCTTGTCGTCGCTGCAACCCTGTAGCTTGCTTGTCCTGCTCCGGGCAGCTGATCTGTAAACTGACCCAGGCTCAGGTCTTTGGCTACCTGTGTTTGTTTTCGACTGAGCTGGCCATTCGGGTCGACGTAACTTCGGAACACTGAGTACCGGGTAGATTGATCAGCAAGTTCCTGCCAGCTAATAGTGACCTGATTGTTTTGATTGCGAACAGCGCGCACGCCTGCCGGGGCGGGTGGAAGCTGCCTGAGTTGTTGGTGTGCAAGTCGTTGCTGGCGCTGTGCATCAGCAAGCTCCCTGGCAAATACCTCATTGAATGGTCTCTCACTTCCTTCGGCTGGTTGTTCAAGCACTAAACGAAACCCCTCTATACTGCCATAAAAATCAGCCGCAATGGTGTCTGCATTGAAGACGCCACGCGTTTGCCAGTGCCAGCCTTCACCCGCAACATCATAATGCGTGCATTGTTTTGGATTCTTGTTATCCCAGCGCTGGCAGCTTTGCAGTAGCTCCTTCACATTGCCCATCATATCGTGCAGGCCCAGTGGGTTGGGGCGATACATGCCTACGACCGTGTGATAAACCGCACCATCGTTACAGTTTGCACTGCTCCGGTAACGGTGTTGATGGTCAATCTGCATCCCTGCCAGGTTTGCGAGATCTTCGGTATTCTCATACTTACAGATCTGTGTTTGCTGCCAGTCCTCACCAAATGGAGAGCGGCTTGTGGTCCGTGCAGAGGCGGCCAGTCGCCATTCCTTTAGAGTGGGCAACCGGTAGGGTTTGCCGGTTTGTTCAGATAACCATTGTGCATAGGCCGTCGCACCAGGTATACCTATGCAAACAACAGGGCGGTAGGGGTTGTGAGTCAATTCAGGGTTATCCCAGTTACCCGGAGAGTCAGGATCAGGCCAGCGTGTTGAGGTAAAGAGCATACACTTTTTTGGCACCTGATAACCTGTTGCTTCAACAAAACGGGAAAATTCCGCAACCGTGACTTCATATTTGCCCATCTGCAGGTTTATCTGCTGGTCTTTATCAACAACAGGGACGAGGGCTGGTTCAATCGGTGTCACCTGTGTTGAGGCTGAAACTGTGCTCAGTAACAGAGCGTGAATTGGTAAAGTCATAGGATCTCCTCTCAATGTTTATACAGACACTAAGGGTGAGCGTGATGAGAGTCCTATTTTATTTCTGATAGTTAGCCAATGAGAAGTTGAATAGAGTATATAAGTATAAATATCATATGGTTAATTGATGGTAATGCGGCGAAAAAACGTCGCCGCAAAGTTTTTACCCGGGCCTTTTTATGCTCAGTATGCGTTGCATGTGGAGTTAAAAGGGCGGACAGACAAGTTATACTGGCGCACTCAATTAGCCCCAGATAATACAATCCGGACGATTGTCTTTGAAAGTCCAGCAGGCATTGATTGAATTACAAAAATTGGTATTGGGACAGTTTGGAAACCCAGTTGCTACTGCGCCGCCGACCTGAGGGGTTTGCTGTGCTGATAAAGTGTTGTTTTGAGACAGTGACTTAATCTTTTTTTTGTTTAACGAGAGTTTCATTTTCATTTCCTTTGTCGTGTTAGGAAGCGCATTGAACGCTTCATCGTGGACCCCTGCAACACAAAAAAGATGCTGCAGGGAGTAAACCTATTGTTCCTTCATGTCTGCTTCATGCCAGGAGAATTGCCCGGAGAAAGTGGTGCAGTTCATCGTCGCCAGCTCGGCATTGGCAACATAAAGCTGGTTGGTATCTGACTGAGGATAGGTAAAATACTCGCTGCATTGTGCGCTCTGGCCCGGGCCAATGACCACCTCAGTACCGGCTTTGAGTGTACAACGCACCAGCATGTCCAGTGGTGAGTATTTGGGGCAAATATTGAATTCAGCGCGATACAGAGAAATCGGCCCGGTCGGCTTTTGCAGTGACCACCATTTGCCCAGTTTCGATCCTTCGTAGGTACTGTTCCAGGCACGCCAAATGACCAGGTCCTGAACAGCCTGATAGTTTTGCGCATTACACAGCCCACCCTGGCCGCTATCCAGAATGATGCCCGGCGGAACAGTCTGATCAGCAAGTAATCGCAAACCGGGATGTTCAAGTTGTGGCATCTCGCAACTGGGGACCACATTGGTTGAGTGTGATTGCGGCATATAAGTCTGGCTACAGCCACCGAGTAACAGCACTGATATTATCGTTGCCCGAGCAATTGAAAACATGTTAATTGACTTTGTGCTTAAATTTACCTTCTGGTAACTATATTGCCTTTTGCATAGGAATAAAAGAGGGGGTGTACTAAATTTGCCATGATTTGGTATTGGTTTTTGAGTGTGGTAGCAATCTGTATTTTCTTTTTGAGTCCAGAAGCTCACGAGTTTAGAAAATTTCAATTTAATCGGCTTGTGGAGTTAGGGTTTAAACACTAGGTTTACTTTTTTAACAAAAAAGGAACTTGCTATGTCTCGCTTAATATTCATTTTACTGGGGCTGAGTGTTAGCCTGAGTTGTTTTGCCAATATTCTGCCCGCTACCCATCATGCGTTGGTCTATGAAGGCCGCATTCATAAAAACTATCAAGACGGCAGTGTTGAATTCAACTGGCCAGGCACAGCCATTCATACTCAGCTGGTGGGTAAATCCTTAGCAGTTAACTTAATGGGCCACGGCGAGCAGTTCGACATTCTGGTTGACGGCAAGTTACATAAAAAGATAGCTACGACGCAAACGGGAGAGGCACAAAGCTTTATATTGTTTGAGCAACCACAGCCAAAACGCGTGCACATTGAAGTGGTCAAGCGCTGGGAGCACTACGAGGCGCGCAGCAAACTTCTTAGTTTTGAGGTAGATGGCCGGCTCGAAGGTACCTGGGAGGTGCAACCACATATTCTCTTTATAGGCGATTCGATTAGTGCCGGCTTTGGCAGTGAATCTACCAAAAGGCAGTGCACCTGGCAGGAGATCAATGATACCAGCAACGCCCGGCTGGCTTTCCCTTATCTGGCTGCGCAGCAATTAAGTAGCTCCTTTACGCAGGTTTCATATTCCGGTTTAGGCTTAATTCGCAACTGGAATGGCAACCAGTCGCATCATACACTGGTCGATTATGTAGATAAAATATCAGCGGTGTTTGGCGATGAATTGCCCTATCAGGAAAGGTACCCCGAGTTAATCGTACTTGAGTTTGGCACCAATGATTTTAGTACCGACCCTCAACCCCATGAGCCATGGCAAACCATTGAAGAGGTAAAAGCTGCATGGGAGGAAGCCATGGTCGAGTTCGTTCACTCTTTGCGCAGTCGTTATCCGGAAGTGGCCATAGTGGTTATGCCCCGACCCGCTTACCCCTACGATTTTATCATTCCGGCGACGGACACCGCATTGAAACAGTTGGCCAGCGAAGGGGTCGAACATGTGTATGCCAATACCTTTGTTTCTCCTCTGGAAGGCTGTATCTGGCACCCCACGGCGCAGGAACATAAGGATATTGCATCCGGATTGGTCGATTTTATCAAACAACATGACCTGCTCTGATTGCCGGATACTCAGGCGATAAAGTCGTTTTTCTTCAATCCTGTTGTAATGCGAGCAGGTAATCTGACTGCCATGGAAGACACAACAGGAAAAGACCATGAAAAGAGCCAACTATTTACAATGTGCCCCTAAACTGATGCAACACCTGTTTGTTCAGGAACAATTACTGAATGAGGAAGTAACGCGTCACTTGGATACAAAACTGTGGGAGCTGGTTAAACTCAGAGCGTCTCAGCTAAACCAGTGCGGCTACTGTATTGCCATGCATAGCCGCCAGGCGATGGAGCAGGGAGAATGCGCCAAACGGATCATCGCACTAAACGCCTGGCGAGATATGTCGGGCTTTACGACGCAGGAGCGGCTGGCACTCACTTTATGCGAGCAATTGACAAACCTTCAACCCATTGAGGATACTCTGTATGCACAATTGTCAGACGTGTTCAGTGGTGATGCCCTGGTTACTCTGACGGTTGCCATCAATGCTATTAATGCCTGGAACCGAGTTGTCAAAATGTTTAAACCTGACCCAGATGAACAGTGAGCTAATTTTACAGCGCCATCAACCGGATGGCGAAACAGGGCGATACGTGCAGGCCGTGTGGTTTGCACGTGCTACGCAGGCGGGTACTCGCTGGTTACCCTGCGATGGTGCTCAGGGCGTTTTATTTTTGCTCAAAGGTGAGTTGACGCTGGATGAGCATAAAATATCTGCGCCTTTTCATATTCAGGCCCCTTCAAAACAATCTGCAGAACTCAGTTACAGCGCCGGAGCCGAATTTGCTGGGATCCGCTTATTCCCAGCGAGATTCAAGGCACTTCAGGAAGCGGTTCATCCAGTGTTATCGGCATCCGGATTATGTGCGCTGGCTGAGCAGCTCAAACAAGCGCCGGCACTGCATACTCTGCAGCAGTGGCTGGACACTTTTGCTGCCTCAGCGCCGAACTTGAGCTGTGACCTGCAATACACTTATCAGCTGATTAATCAGCTGATGCAATTAAATCCGCTTGAAGACGCTTATCGTGCTGTACCCCTGTGTATGCGCCAGCTTGAGCGTCAGGTAAAAGAACAGTCAGAGCTGACTCCCAAATATCTTGCTCGTATTTATCGGATCCGCAATGCGCAGCAAAAACTCAGAGATAACCCTATGACAAATCTGGCACAATTAGCATTGGCTTGCGGGTTTTCTGATCAGGCGCACCTTACCCGGGAGTTTAAGGACATTCTGCGCATCACCCCGGGTAAATATGCCCGCCAATTATTTGTGTAAATAGCGATTTTTTTATTGCCAGCAACGCCGATTGGGCGTATATATCGCGCTCGAATTCCGTTTAACCGTCAGGTGTGTAATTGGACCTTATATGGGTTTTTTTGCTCATAATAATGAGCGCTGTGTTTGCTTTATGCGAAATATCTCTGGCTGCTGCGCGTAAAGTAAAACTACAAAGCCGGCTGGATCTGGGCGATCTCCGCGCCAAAAAAGTGATGTATTTACAGGCCAACGCACACCAGTTTTTTGCGGCTGTTCAGGTGGTGCTGAACGCCCTGGCCATTGTTGCCGGTATGATTGGCGAGTCGGTATTTACGCCCTACATCTATCAGGCATCGCAAGTCATTTTGGGTCTGCTTGTTGCTGATGTGGCGCAATACCATACGATTTTGTTGCAGGTTTCAACGGTGCTGTCTTTTTTGCTGATCACGGCCATGTTTGTGTTGTTTGCCGATCTGCTGCCTAAGCGGGTTGCCATGGTGATCCCCGAATCTATTGCAATGCGCTTTATCAGCCTGATGCTGGCAAGCGTTTGGCTGTTTAAACCTGTGATTTGGCTATTTAACCTGATGGCGGATGTGATTATTCGCGCATTTAAATTGCCCAATCAGCGCGATGAACTGATCACCCGGGATGACTTGTTTGCAGTGGTTGACCAAAGTGCTGAGCAGGGAGAGTTGGGGGCACATGAGCACAATATTATCGGCAATGTACTGGATCTGGACCAGACCAGCATTACTCAGGCAATGATCAATCGTGATGCCGTTGAATGGCTCAATATCCATGACGATGAAAAAGCGCTGGCAAAACAAATTCAAAACCACAGTTTTCAGCAGTATTTACTCTGTGATGCTAGCCTGGATCAGGTGATTGCGGCCGTGGAGGCGAAGCAGCTGTTAAGTAATCTGATTGCAGGCCGACCCCTGCTCGATGCACAGCAGGAGGCTTTTTTACGGCCGGTTATCCTGCTCGATACACTGAGCTTATCGGATGCACTGAACGCGCTAAAAGCACATCCTTGCAATACTGCGGTGGTGATCAATGAGTTTGCGACTGTGGTGGGTATGGTGACATTGTCTAGCATTCTAAACTTTATTGCGCTCAAAGACAGCGAGGCGATAGAAGCCCAGTTTCGGCAAAAAGATGCATCACGCTGGCTGGTGCAAGGTGACATGTCGATGAAAGATTTCCAGCTGTCGGTGGTTGAGCATGAGTTTATGCCCGTTGACGCAATAGAGACGCTGGCGGGGTATCTGATCCATCACTGCCGACATTTTCCGCATCAGGGCGAAACAATAGAAATTGAGGGCTTTACCTTTAAAGTGACAGAGATACAGGGCCTGGCCATCAAGCAGATTGAAGTGAGCCGTAGCTAAACCTTCCACGATTGGCATCCGCGATTGGCATCTTCAAGTCAACTGTGCGCCGAAAGGTGGCGTAGTGCATTGTGTTTTAAATCAGTGTTTCAAATCAAAGTGCCAGACAGTATTTCAGTCGGGCACTTTCACTCACTTTACAAGCCTGCATCTGTCTTCTAGAGTTTTGAATAACCGTTAATTTTAGGGGAGCTGCACACTTATACTGGCTCCCTATCGAGCAGCCAGTGCATTTATCTACGCCTTCTTTATTGCTTATGGCGGGTGCAGGGGTGGTTGCCTCCGCACTGGCCTTAGTGTTTTTGTGGCTGGCCAACCGCGATGTAAAAGCCACGCTATACTGGGCGTTGTCACCAATCTGCCTGGCACTTTGCATGATCCTGTTTGGGGTGCAAAACGAGCTGCCATTGAGTGTCCGTTATCTGTTGCCCAATTTGTTTGGTCAGGCTGCCCTGATTTTGGTGCTCATTGGCTGTTACCATGCCTGCGAACAAGTTGTACCGCTGCGCCAGATTGCCTGCTATTACGGGGCATTTTTGCTCATTCACTGTATTTTCACTTACGTCGTTTCAAATTACGCGTCACGGCTGATCTTAGGTATGCTCACGCTCACCATTACATCAGGGTGGATCTGGGCTTGTCTGTATCGTTTCGGTCGGCCTCGTTATTCGGTGTCATTTGTACTGATCAGCCTGAGTCTGGGCTTTGTCACGCTGTTTGCCCTGGGTAAAGCGTTTGATGTTTTGTCAGACCCCGCGACCAATAGCCTTCAGCAAGATCAGACATTGAAAGCGCAATTATTCGTGATTTCCTTGTTTATGAGTCAGTTGGTGTTTAATTTTGCGTTTGCGATCATGACCGGGGAATATCGCAATGCCAAAAACCGTGAAATTCAGCATCAATTGATAGAGTCGAATCAGGCACTGCAGCAGGCAAAGCAACGTGCAGAGCAGCACTCCAAAATGAAATCTGAATTTTTGGCCAACATGAGTCATGAGATCCGCACACCAATCAATGGTGTGATTGGGTGTCTGAACTTATTGCTCAGTCATGACCTGGATGCACAGCAGAAACAATACGCCAAGCTGGCTGACGCCAGCGCCCATTCGTTACTGGGCGTGATCAACGATATTCTGGACTTCTCTAAAATTGAATCGGGCAAACTGGAGATTAATGTAGAGTCTGTTGATCTCTATGAGTTGGTTGATTCAGTGGTGAAGTCGTTTGCGATTACGCTGGATCAAAAGCAGCTTACTTTGCTGGTAGATTGCCACGCTCTGAAACATCGTTTTGTCCGTCTTGATCCGGTCAGGGCGCGGCAAATCCTGACCAACCTGCTAAGTAATGCTGTTAAATTTACTGACACAGGTACGCTTCAGCTGATTTTGAGGTGTGACGAGGTGGAACTGTCAGTCACCCAAAATTCGGTCACTGCGTTGCAGTGCGATGTCATTGATTCTGGCATTGGCATTAAACCCCAAGCCAGGCACAAACTGTTTAGTTCTTTCAGTCAATGTGATGCCTCGACAACCCGTAAATATGGTGGCACCGGATTGGGGCTTGCTATTGTTAAGCAACTTTGCAAGTTGATGAACGGAGATATTGAGCTGGTTGAAAGCACCGAGCCCGGCGCCCATTTTCGCTTTCATTTTGAGGTTGAGGCGCAAAAAGGCGGGCTGTGGGGCAGGGATATTGCGCCACAAGGAGCGCGTGTGGCGGTGTTGTCACAGCAGCCCGGATTAACACAAATTGTCTGCCGGCAGCTTGAGGTGTTGGGTTGCCAGGCACAGGTGTTGATGTTACCCCTTGCCGGCGATATCAGCCACGATGTACTGATTTTGGATATGATTGAACCTGCGTATAAGGAGAAACAGTTAGAAGCGCTCAGGGTCCTATCGGAGAGTCGAAAAATCCTCGCTATTTGCAATATGGAATGTGAGATACAGCACGAGCCGGTTTTTGCTCAGCACCAGATAACGGTCGTGTATCCACCGGTTACCGCCAAAGACCTGGTCCAGATGTTTTCAGGTAATTCTGGTTCTAAGCTACCCAAGCCGGTGGCGGGGGAGTCGCCCTTACGTGGCGTACGTGTGTTGCTTGCGGAAGATAACCCGATCAATCAGGTGGTTGCCAGTAAAATGCTGGCAAGTTGGGAGGTAGAAGTACAACTGGCGGAGTCCGGAAAACAAGCTGTGGATATGCTCAAAGCCATGCCAGAGCATGCCTTACCGGATTTAGTGTTGATGGACTGCCAGATGCCCGTTATGGATGGCTATGAAGCAACCCGGCATATCCGCAGCAGCCCGGAGCTGGAGGCTTGTCGTGACCTACCCATTATCGCGCTGACTGCCAATGCCATGCAGGGGGAGCGCAAAACTTGTCTGGCCTGCGGTATGAGTGGTTATGTCAGTAAACCCATTCAGGCCGATGTCCTGCAAGCTGAGATGCTCAAAATGCTGGTGGACAAAGCCGCAGGCCAAACGAAGTAGGCGCTCAGCGGCGAAAGAACTCTCTTTGTCTCTATTTAGAGCTTCCGCCCCAGGCGTTTCTCTATCTGTCGCTTTTCCCATTGCGCGCCAAACAAGTCAAAGACCTCAAACGCGCTCGCCCAGTGACTGAGCAGTCCTATCCCCCAGCCGAGTGCAGGCCACCAGGCCCAGATATACTCTGGACTGGTGAAAATGTTTATGCCAAACAGTACGGCGTTGACTAAAACATAGGTGATTAAGTGCGAGTAAAAATCTTTTATGGCGCGTACCTGCTCTATGACACGTTGTTCCTGATGGGATATGGTTTGATGGTTCATATCATTCGGCTCCTCTTTGAGATCTGCAACATCAGTTTCAAAAACAGCAGCCAACGATTTTAATGACTCCAGACTGGGACTCTGGCCTCGCTCAATTCGCTGAATAGTACGAATACTCAATCCGCTAAGCGTTGCCAGCTGTTCCTGCGACCAACCGCGTTGTAATCTGAGTTTCCTGATAATCATTATTTTTCCTGTTTGCTGCTCTGTCACTTGTTTTACGCCTATCCTCGCCGATAGTGTACGTCAGCGTAACGACACCGGAATGACAAAGTATATATTTCAATATGTTAGATGAAGGGTAACGCACTGTCTCTGGACCACACAATTGCGAAAACCTCCCTCGCAGTATAATACTATCTGGGGGTTAAGCACACCGACATGTCAAAGGCTTGGCAGACTATAAGTAGATAACTGTCGGGCATTAGTTCGTTTTCAACTCCTGAGGCAGTACAATATGAAATACTGTGCCTTCTCCGGGCTCACTGGATAACGCAATACTGCCTTTCAAGCGAGTTTCGACTAGCTTTTTCACTATATACAAACCCAGCCCACTGCCGCCTGTGCCTACCCGGGTTGTGTAGTATTTATCAAACACCTTGCTGGTCTGTTCACATTCAATCCCTTTACCATTGTCTTTTATGCTCAGGGCGACATTGCCATCCAGATGCTCTACATGAATATCTACAGTGCCAGCAGTTTGTTCTTCAAATGCGTGGATCAGTGCGTTATTGATCAGGTTGATCAACACCTGAGACAAGGCTCCGGTATCTGACACAATGTGGAGTGTTTGCGGGCAGTTAATAGAAACTGTGTGGGGAGTACGTTTTAACTTGGGCGTCAGGACGTATTGAATATTGTGCAGGTAGTCGTGTAAGTTGCACTGTGAAATAGTACCACTGAACTCGCCCACCACTATGTTCTTAAAGCTGTCTATCAGGTGCATCACATTATCCATACTGGATAGCACTATCTCACAGCTTTGGGCCGTATTATCAATAAAGGTTTGCAAATCCTGCTTTGCCAGGGTTTGCTTTTGTAACTGCTGGCCAAGTTCTTGCTGTTTTTCATTCAGATGTGACACTGCGGTACGCACCACGCTTAAAGGGGTACCCAGCTCATGGGTGAGCTCTCCAACCAGCTCACCAATATGGCTAAAATGTTGCGAGGTCTCCAGTTGTTGCTCTTTGAGCTTTGAGAGTTTCTCCAGCTCCAGCGTCTTATCCCTTAGCGTGGAAATAAGCTCATCACGTAAATTGATCAATGCTTGTAATTGCAGGTGAGTAGATACGCGGGCCAGTAATTCTTCTTGGCGAATGGGTTTTGTGACGTAATCGACCGCGCCGACACTAAAGGCTTCAACGATGTCACTTAATTCGCTTTTGCCGGTGACAAAGATAACCGGGATCTCTTTCACTTTGTCCAGTGACTTTAGCCGGCGGCAGGTTTCAAACCCGTCTATGCCGGGCATCATGACGTCGAGTAAGATTAAGTGGGGAAGGAAAATGGTGGCAATATTAATTGCTTCTTTGCCTGAAGTGGCAAATGCGACCTCGTACCCCTCGGGTTCCAAAAAGTTGGTCAGCAGTTCAAGGTTTTCAGCCTTGTCATCAACAATCAAAATTCTGCAAATATTCAGTGAAACCGGATCATCATCCATCTTGCACCTCGTCGAGCGCCGCAATAAAGCCTGACATATCAAACCTACTTATAAATTTAGCCAAGTATTGCGCAAGCTGCCTGTTATTTGGCTGCTGTGACTCAATTTCTTTTAGGGCTTGTTTGATGCGCGAGCTGTTATTGACCTGAGCATATTGGATCAATTGCGCGCGTTGTTCCACGGGTAGCGAAAAATTGGCAGGCTGGATCTCATTTGACGACTCATTATCAGAGTTTGCTGATTCCGTCAGTTCTGTACTTTCAAAGTGGTCAGGGAAGAACGACAACAAGGAGTCGAAGATTTGCTCGATTGTGTAGGGCTTACCAATAAACTGGTCAAAGCCAATACTGAGGTAATGTTGTACCTCATGGTGTAAGCTGAATGCCGAAATAGCGACGCATTTTAGCTCAGATAAACCAAGGTCCTTTCGAATGATAACAACGGCTTCATCGCCGCGCATAACGGGCATGAGCAGATCCAGAAACACAATATCAAAGTTCTTTTGCTGAATGAGTTCGATGGCTTGTTTGCCATCCTCAGCGTAATCTACGTCAATACCACAGGCTGCCAGTGTCTGGCCAAGTATCTCCCGATTATAGGCAACATCGTCTACGCATAAGGCGCTCAATTGTTTGTCGGCACGAACACTTAATTGCTGCAAATTTTTTCTCTGGGCGTTGGTGGTAGCCACTTGTGCCTCTTGCAGCGGCAAAGTAAATGAAAAACAACTGCCTTTACCAGGCTCAGATTGCACATCCAGCTTACCGCCCATCATTTCAACTTGCTTCGACGAAATACACAGACCCAGACCAGTGCCGCCTTTTTCAACACCTGCACTGCCTTGCGTAAAGCTAGTAAAGAGGTTTTGCAGATCTTCTGGTACGATCCCCGGTCCGGTGTCTTGCACCTCGAAGTGATGTAACCCCGGTTCTGGCTGGGTGTAGCTCAGTTTAATGGTCCCCTGGTCAGTAAACTTTACAGCATTGCCAAGCAAATTGATCAGCACCTGGCGCAGTTTACCCTGGTCGCCATGAACCCCTATCGGTGCATTAAGCGTGCTGTCGAGTTGCCAGGTAAGCTGCTTTTGCTCGCACTTGAGCTTGAACATACTCCCCAGGTCTTCAAGCAGTGCATTCAGTTCAAAATCAACGGGGTTGAGCTTACTTGAACCCGCTTCTATTTTTGAAATGTCCAGCACGTCGTTAATAATGTCCAGCAGGTGATTGCCCGCGCGGATAATTTTGTTCATGGTGCCTTTGTGGCTGGTGCTTAAATCATTGGCTCGCTCAAGTAATTGGGCAAAGCCAAGCACCGCATTGAGCGGGGTGCGGATCTCGTGGCTCATGTTCGATAAAAACATGCTTTTTGCCAGATTGGCTTGCTCTGCGCGCTCTCTTGCCGATTGCAATTCAGCCGTGCGTTCTTCGACTAACCCCTCAAGCTCAATATTATTGTTACTAAGCCTTTCCTGAAGCTGGGTGTTACGCCAGGCAATGCCCAGGTTATGACCCAAATTCAGCAGCAGTTGCGCTTCTTGCTCTTCTATCGGGTTGGTGTAACAGGCTATCGCAAAGATGGGCGTACCATCGGCTTTATCACCCAGAAATAGCAGGGCGTAATTGTCCAAAATGGCACTGCGCTCTGAATGGGCGCTCTCTTGAGCACTGTATTGCGCCATAAATTGCTGCCGGATTGGCTCTGGCATGGCCAGCGCAATGTCTTCCTGAGGCAGGAGCTGCTCAAAGCTTTCCCTGGTGAGATCCAGCTCAACAATAAATACACTCATTGGGGCAGGTTCAAATTGCTGGCTAAGTGGCAAAGTTTCCGTGAGGGTCTGAAATACCCTAAGTTCGAATTCAACCAGCTCAGAGTCGCTCAAAAGGGCATTGGTACAGGTGATGATTTTGTCCAGTCCTGACTGGACTTGCTGGGTTTTGTCCAGGTGCTGATAAGTGCGTAGTGCAACCAGCACCGACGCTTTTAATTTACTGCTGGTAAGCTCCGTTTTGGTTTTGTAGTCGTTAACATCGTATTCCCGGGTAATGTCAGATTCTGGCGCCATACCTGGCTGGCCGGTGCGCAATATGATGCGAACTTTGTGATTCTGAGCTTGCTCACGAACATATTTTGCAAAATCCAGTCCGGCCTCTGCGGTTTCCATCACTACGTCGAGTAATATCAGAGCAATGTCGTCATGTTCAGCCAATACCTGCTGTGCCTGAGTACCACTGTAAGCATTCAGAAAGGTCACGCCGCGGCCATCCAGTTCCATCTGCTCAAGTACCAGCCTTGAAATCTGATGGATGTCTTCTTCATCATCAACCAACAGGATTTTCCAGGGGGGCAGGCTGGGTAACTCTTCAGGTTCATCATCAGAGCCAAACAGGAGCGTGTCATCGTCAAACATATTACATCTCACTTCACGTACCGAACTTACAGTGTAGTGAATGATCAATAAAAACGACCACTGATTGGCGCATTTATCACGGCTGATGCACCTTGGGTGCAAGCGTTTGGAGGATTATAAAAGCGGCTGGGGCAGTGTGGCTTCCATGGGCTGATAAACCAGGCCGCCAGACTCGGCAACCTCTCCGGCCAACTCAAAACCATACTTTTGATAAGCCCCCACCGATGGCAGCGAAGCCGAAACCGTTACGCTCTGCTCCGTGGCCAGTTCAAATGCCGCATTAATCAGGGCTTTGCCAACGCCCTGATGTTGCTGAGCCGGGGCAACAAACAACATGGCAATATGACGACCCGCCTTTAGCTCAAGCATACCAACAGGCGTGCCTGCAATTTCAGCCACCAAAACTTGGTTGTCTTCCGCCAGCCGCGCCCCAATCGCAGCGGGTGCGGCAATTGCCTTAAAAGTATCCCGACCTGCCGCTGGTAAGGTATTGGCCAGCGCACAATCAAATGATTCCATACAAATCTGACTGAGAATATCTAAATCCTTTTGCTCCGCGGGCCTTACGTGCATGTTATTCCTTGTTTTTTAGTTGTGATATTTTTGGGGGTAATGGTGATGCAGAGATCGATTTTAAAATGTCTATCCCAGTGATCAAATCTACCCCATCTCTACAGAATCAACAATGCAGGCTTTGAACTAAACTATACAAAAGAACGAAGTACTGCCCTGTAGCTGGCTTACCGGTCATCTCTGACTTCACTTCCTAGCGCTGCGAAAAGGTGTTTCTGTCACTCGTCACCGAGCGCCTCTACCCACAGCACCCCAACACTTTTCTTAACCACTTTGACTGTGGTGCCTTTTGCAATAGGCGTTTCGCTTTTTAGCTGCCAGGTGATCCCGGAGTAAGCATGGGTGAGCTGACTTTGCTCGTTGAGATCTTCGCTGAGTGTAAAGGTAATGTCGGCAAAGTCGCTGTTTACTTCTGTGCTTTCTGTCTTAGCTTGCATACGCTTGAGCGGTTGCCAAAGTACAGCTGCCAGAGCGGCGGTTAATACCGCATTGACCCACAGCGCGTTCATCAGGGTAGCGTCCAGTAAGCCCATTGACATCATCAGGCCACTCAGGACCAGTGACAGGCCGAGGAAAAACAACACAAAGGTGGCAAAGCCCAGTACGGCGACTTCTATGATTAAAGCCAGCAGCCCGAGTACAATCAGGATCTGGCTCAGATGTTCAACAAACAGGGTCACGGCTGCTCCTTTTGCTTTTTATTCAGGCTGTTGATGATCGACATGCCCTGTGCCACCAAAGAGCTGGGATCGGTGCCGCTTTCAGGCAACAAGACCACGGAAGATTCACGGGCAATGGCCTCTTTGGCAACAATGGCTTTGCTGGCCAGGTCGAGCTGAATGGCTTTTTGGCCCTCCTCTGTGTTGGCGGCTTCACCGACTTTTCTCAGTGCATCCGCTTGCGCTTCCGCAACGGCGATAATGGCTTTCGCTTCACCTTCTGCTTTTAGGATCTGCTCGGCTTTTTCGGCCTCTGCGGCCAGTACCTGGGCTTGCTTTTTACCCTCGGCCACATTGATGGCGGCTTGTCTGTCACCTTCCGATTCCAGGATCTGCGCACGCTTAACCCGCTCTGCTTTCATTTGCGCTTCCATGGCTTCCATTACTGAGTTGGGTGGCACTATGTCTTTGATCTCATATCTGAGCACCTGAATGCCCCAGGGGTCGGATGCGGCATTGATGGCAGAGACAATATTGGTGTTGAGCATATCCCGCTCTTCAAAGGTTTTATCCAGCTCCATTTTGCCCAGCTCACTACGCATGGTGGTTTGCGCCAGCTGAGTCACGGCGAAGATGTAATCGTCGACGCCATAGGTGGCTTTGTAGGGGTCCAGCACCCGAAAGTACAGCACGCCGTCCACAATTAAAGAGATGTTGTCGCGGGTGATGGCAGACTGTGAAGGCACATCGACGGCTTGCTCTTTAAGGCTGCGGTCGGCAGAGACCTGATCGATAAAAGGCACAATAAAGTTCAAACCGGCTTCTTTGGTTGACTGGTATTTACCAAACCTTTCTATGATCCAGGCGCGGTTTTGTGGTACGAACTTAATGCTGCCTTTGAGCACAAAGATGATAAAAATCAGTAAAAAGGCCTCAACGGTGAGGAGGTAGTCGAGAATGAGCGTGATAGGGTCCATGTTTATTCCTTCTTTATTTCCGTGTCTGTATTATAGCAACAATGCTGAATGTGGACCATTACCAGCCGCCAAATCGTGGCCAGTAGTCTATTTCATCATCCGAGATCACCTGATAACCCGCATGTTGCGCGGCGGTAGCACAGGCGTGGTTCGGCAAAATGCGCAGTAAGGTACCTATGGCAAAGTCGTGGGTGCTGAGTGTGTTTGGTAATACGACGATACCATGCTCCTGATTGGCACTGTTGACATACAACCCGGGTAAAACGTGCCCGGTTTCATCACATACCTGACCGTAACCGCCTGGCTGTGACGCCAGACCAAGGTCGCGTGATAAGGCCATCCAGCCCGCGTCCAGGATCAGCCAGTTCTTTTCCTGATTATGACCAATCACCCGGGTAAGGACGCTTAATGCGATATCCTCTGGCTGGCATACGCCAAGGTCAGCCATAACAAGATCCATACTAGCGTAAACGCCAGCTCGCACTTCGGTGATTTGTGCAAACCCTTCACCCAACAGTGCTGTGGGTGTGGAGCCTACGCTAATAACGTCACAGCTGATTTGCTGCCTTTCCAGTTTACTGGCAGCATCGCGCACTGCTGCTTGTTCTTGCTGTGCCATTGCTCTGATTGCGTCCAGGCTGTGGCAGTCATATGCACCGCCGGCATGGGTCAGGACACCACTAAACAGTCCAGCGCTTTGCAGAATTTTAGCAATGGCAATGAGTTGGGGATCATCCGGTTTTATGCCGGCCCGTTTGCCGTCACAGTCAATCTCGATCAGGCAGCTAAACTGGCAATCATTTTCCCGACAAAAAGCATGGACAAATTGCGCCTGTTCGAAGCTGTCCATAAGAATGTGCATAGTGATGCCCTGGTTTTGCAGGTCCAGTATCTCAGGCAATTTGTGTTCACTGATCCCCACTGCATAAGTGATATCTTTGCAACCTGCCTGAGCAAACTGTCTTGCTTCTTGCAGCGTCGAAACCGTACAGGGCGCCGACAGATCACTTAGCATATACCGAGCGGCATCTACCGACTTCAGGGTTTTGAGGTGTGGCCGCGAGGTCACATCAAAGCGCGCCAGCTGTTTATTTAGCCGATTGATATTGTTCAGTAGCTTTTGCTTATCCAGCAATAGGCACGGGGTCTGTAAAGAATCTAGTGACATAAAAACTCCTGGTGTAATGGATCCCTGACGCAGGTAACAGTCTGCAAAAATGGGGGAGTCCTAGCGTGCTCTCAATCATACTGGTTACATGCGAATAGTCGCGAAGAATACACGGAACTACCCCCCTTTATATGGCAACCAATGTATACGTTTTTGTCACTAAATCAAAGCGTTAATCTTGACTGAACCAAAGCCATATTTAACCAAAATGTCATAATTGTGCCTTTATTATTGTCTATGATGGCGTTGTATCAGGAACAATTAAAAATGGTTGGAGCCTAGCATCTATGCCTATGCAATATTATGAAGACAATGCATTACAACTCGCCAAAGTGTATCAATCATATCGCTTTGAGCTGCTACATGCCTCTTGGCTAAAATTTGTGACGCCATTGATGTCTGAAACAGGTCTGAAGTTCCTGGATATCGGTGCCGGCGCTGGCAGAGATGCCCGGTTTTTTGCTGAGAAGGCAGAAAATGCGGAAGTGGTTGCGGTAGAGCCCGTATGTTCGTTAAACCGTTTAGGGCAAGCTTACACCCGCGATATGCCGGTTAACTGGTATCAGGATGAGTTGCCCTGTTTGTACAAAGTACGTAAGAACCATGCTGCCTTCGATGTGATTTTGGTCAGTTCGGTGTTTAACTATTTGCAGTCCAGTTCCGGCCAGCAGGCAATGCTGACCTTACGCACTTTGCTGAACCAGCATGGTTTGCTGGCTATTAAACTGCGCCATTGTGATGATGAGGAAGCACTTAAAGTGCGCGGCATGCAAAATTGCTCGGTTGAGTATATTCTTGATATTGCACAAAAGGCAGACTTGCATTGTCTTGAGGTAACTGAACCGGAAGAGGATGCACAGGGCAGAGCCTCTGTCACTTGGCAGACGCTGCTATTTAAACCTGCTTAATAGATAAATTAATCCTGTTCAATTGATAAAATCTCCTGGCTGTTACTGCTTGACCAGGCTTGCTCGGCTGCTTGTTGCTGGGTGAGCCAGCGGTAAGCCAGATGCTCTCCTGGCGCCAGCCGTACTTCGCAACCACTCGGCACACAGACACTGAATACGTACTCAGTGTTAACAGTCGCACCTGCGACATATCGGTGCCGCCACTGTTCTCTGATGGTGTACTGATTGCACTTTTGGTGATCTTTGATAGTGACCCCAAGCGCCTTTGCATCAATGCCTGTTTCTTCCAGTAACTCTCTGTAAGCCGTTTCAATCGGCAACTCTCCGGGATCAACGCCACCCGTCACAGATTGCCAGAAACCGGGATCATCTGCGCGTTGTAGCAGTAAAAATTCGTTGTGAGTAGTATAAATGACGACAAGAACGGAGTGAGGTAGTCTGAGTGTCATAAGTGGCCGCTGTACTATTTTTACTAAATTTACCCAAAAGTAAGTCAGTTTGGCAAGTACAAGGTTACAGGCAAAAAAAAAGGCAGGAAACATCCTGCCCAACCTCCAATAGCAACAAAACTGTGCCAGGAAATACCCAATAAACCAACATCCTTGTTGGTAAGCTCTACTTCTCGGGAGTTCATTTGGAATGACTCGTGTGATAAGCCATGCCCTAAGGAACGACTTCATGCTATCGCAGTGTTTTCCAAATGTAAACACATAAATGAGAAAATTCATATTAATATTTTAATATTGTGTGTTTTTGTCTATTTTTTATCAGTAAAATTATGGTCTTCCTGTTCTGTGTATGATTCGGGTAAAAATGGCGCTTTCTTTTGTTGTTAACATTTGTGTTTTTTTTGTGTGTATTTTGGGGTGTTTTTTGACCGAATTGCATTAATGATAGTCAATCAGAGTTCGGTGTGTTCTCTGGTATATTAATTGTATCTGTACCATGCTTAATAAGATTGCAATTAGGTGTCACTGATTTATGCTCACAAGCTTGTTGTTTTCCGCTGCCGTCACTTTAACACCTGCGGAGTTGTTCAAAACGTTAAACCAACTAAAAGACCTGAATGGCAAAAACCCAACGCGGGCGGTCGCTCTGTTTCGAGAGGTATATGACAAGCTGCCTGAGGAGCCGAGTAAAGGGCTATTGCAAGTTTATCTTGCCGGACTGGAGTCGAGTGTGCGCTCACATGACTCAGCATCTGTGTCAGGTATAATCAACCAACTGAGTAAAGATCAGTGGCAGAGCTATCTGCATGGAGAACACATTCATGTTATTGGCTCTTTAGCCGTATATCACAGGCATATGCACGACTACCAGTATGCGCAGCTGCTCAACGAGTGTGCGTTGAATTATGTAACAGATGATAAGCAGTACGCTCGGATTGCGAACAATCTGGCGGTGGTTTATCGCTTTACAGGTCAGCATAAAAAAGCCACTGGCATACTTAAAGACGCGATGATGCTTTCAGAAGACAGAGAGATCATTGCCAACATCAAGAACAACCTGGGTAATCTGTATTTTGATAGCAATAGTTATCGAAATGCCCAGCTGATGTATATCCGGGCATTTTTATTTCACTCAGAAACTGAACAATTTGGTCATGCCGCTGGTACGGGCCTGAATTTACTGAATACACAAATTCATTTACGTGACTGGGGTGGGTTTATGCGCTTTAAAACATCCGTCGCGACTCAGATAAATGCCAGTGGGCAGGCTGTTTTTAATGACTTCTATCGGTGGCAACTGGCAGTATTCGACACTGTGGTTGAATCACGGGTACTGGAATCGGATATGCGGGACAAATTAATGGCCTCAATGCCGACACTGATCAACTCAGAACTAACACCTTCTATCGATCTTTATGTTCAGTTACTGGCAAATAAAGCCATTGCCGATGCCTGGTCTGCTGCAAAGGCAAAACAGCAACCCGAGCAAAATGATAAACCAGTTACAGCAAGGATTTCGTTGCGTCGTTGGTGTGGTCAGGTTGAAAGTACACCCGGCCGAAATAGGGTGGCAGCGTTTTGGTAATAAAAATTTAAATTTGATAAGTTGTAAAAATATGGTTAATAATTAAGTTCCCAATTTCATATCAAACCTGATATGGAAGGGGCTATTACACATGTAAAGGAACTTAATTATGCGAACACTACACGCTTTATTGGCTATCAGTGCAGTCACTGTGACCACACTGATTCAGGCCGCAATCCCCTACAACAACACACGTTACGAATTCACTCAGCCAAATGGTCAGACTGTGACCCTGTATCTGCAAGGTAATGATTACTACGCAGAGCAAAGGACCGCGGACGGTCGCCTGGCTGTTTACGATCCATCACTCAAAGGCATGGCTTATGCTAAGGTCAGTGCGGATGGCGCAACGCTGGTTTCAACTGGTCACCTAGTTGAGGAACTGCACTCTGTTCATCGCCTTACTGTCAGTGAACCACAGACAGGCCTCAGTGACGCCGCGAAAGCTGCGTTAGTGACATCAAAACGCGCGCAAATGCTGGGCAGCGATAAGCTCTCTCGTTCATCCACGATCCGTACGCAGGGGGGCGAAGAGATCAGCGGTCAGGTGAAGGGGCTGACGATCATCATCGATTTTCCGGATGAACGGGGTAGCATTTCCAAAGCGCAGGTAGAGCGCTTTTTAAACGATTTAAATTACAATGAGTTTGGTAATGCGCAGTCGGTGAGGGGCTACTTTCGATCTGTATCAGGCGATAAGCTGGATTACACCAACACGGTGACACAGTATTACACCGCGAAAAAGAACAAAGCGTATTATGCCGATTCCAGCCTGAGCTCGACGGTTCGTTCTCAGGAGCTGATCAATGAAGCATTACAATGGCTCGAATATCAGCAGGGGTTTGATTTTTCTCAGCTGACCACCAACAGCAGTAATCAAATTCGTGGTCTGAATATCTTCTATGCTGGTGACTCGGACAGCGCCTGGTCGAAGGGGTTGTGGCCCCACATGGCCAGACTCAGTCCGCGTTTTTGTGCCGATGGCGTCTGTACTGATCGCTACCAGATCACAGATATGCGCGCTAGCCTGGCGATCGGCACGTTTGTTCATGAATCGGGTCACTTAATTACCAACTGGCCAGACTTGTATGATTACGATGGTAGCTCTGAAGGATCCGTTGCCAGTTTTGGTGTTATGGGATACGGCGCCATTGGCACAACCAATCGCTATAAACCAACGCCGCCAGTGGCGCATTTCAGAGCCATTGCTGGCTGGGACACAGTAACAGAATTAAACCCCGCGATTAACGCCAATGCACCATCTGGCCGGCTAAGTCATACCTCAGACAGCGGCACTTCTTATAAATGGACGAATCCGGCCAACAGTAACGAAGCGTTTTACATCGAAGCCATTCACAAGTCGGGGCAAAACTCAGAACAACTCGATCAGGGACTGGCTGTGTGGCATGTCGACAGTCGTGGCAGCAACTCCAATGAATGGTATCCGTACATTCAGATGGAGCATGGTGACGGCAATCGGGACCCGGAATACAAACGCAATCGTGGTGATGGCAGCGACCTATTCGATGTAGCAGGAGAATTTACCCAGGCTTTACCTAATGCACAAACGTCTCGTGGTACCAATGCGCTGTGGTGGAACGGCAGTGATTCCGGACTCAGGATCCGTGACATTTCCGATCCGGCACAAACCATCTCTTTCACTATCGAATCGACCACACAACCTGAACCGGATACTTACACAGGCACTTTGAGCGATAAGCAAAGTGCGATTGAACCAAATGGCACCTGGTTTCAGTATGGCGGTGGAACCATAGGCTTGTCGTTAAGTGGTCCGGCGAGTGCTGATTTTGATTTAAAAATAGAGAAGTGGCTCAATGGCCGTTGGCAACAGGTTGCCATTTCCGAATCACCCACTTCCACGGAGTCGATCAATTACAGTGCATCATCTGGTTATTATCGTTTTGTGGTCTATTCCTACTCAGGCGCGGGCAGCTACACACTTCGTGTAAGTAAATAGACGAAAAGAGGTAATTAGACGTGTCTGGGAAAACTGGCCAGGCACGTCCGCGCTTAGTCGGCCGTATTGGGTAAAAAAACCGCATAGTTTTACCATGACTTTGAAATCTCGGGCTATGCTTAACACAGCAATATAAAATGCTGTAGGAGCGATACCACTTCGTGTCTAGTGTTTTGCCATATCCTGGGCGAGTACTTCTGACTACTTATCTGATGTAAGTGTTTTACTTGTATTACTAAGACACTTGTATCGCTGCTAGCAGCAGAGCGAAAGCCTTACACTGGCGAGACATGTCAGCGATTTGGTAGCTGTCGTACTCCAGGGATATATAGCACTTGAGAACTTTACCGTCAGATAGAACAAGGTGAAATCATGTGCAACTCCTCGCTCAGAGCCCCATCTTTGCTATTGCGGGCTCTGTCTATACTACTCTGTCCGGCTCTGGTCGTGGCTGAAACACCCACCGATACCCAAAGCAATGAGCAAAGCGCCATCGAGACCATCACAGTAACGGGCTCGCGGATTAAACGCTCTGTCCAGTCAGAGAGCGCATCTCCTATATCAAGTACTGAGCTGAGTGACCTGACGGATATTGGTGCCAATAATGTCAGAGATCTCATCGAAGTATTGCCGTTTAATGCAGGCTCGCAAAACAACTCAGATAATTTGTCGCAAAACTTCACCGCGGGCACCTCGAACGTCAACCTCCGGGGGCTGGGTGTATCTTCTACGCTGGTGCTGCTAAACGGTATCAGGCAGGTCACATCCGCAGTGGTAACCGATCAGGGCGCAAGCTTTGTTGATACCGCCTCCCTGGTGCCAACCCTGGCGATCAAACGAGTTGAAATACTCAAAGATGGCGCATCTGCTATTTACGGCTCTGATGCGGTTGCCGGGGTTGTGAATTTTATCACCCGTGATGATATGGAAGGCACTGAGATCCAGTATGAGTATCGGACACGCTGGAGCGATGGAGATCAGGAGGACACCAAAATAGACTTTGCCCATGGGGGTTATGTTGGCGACACCGGTCACATGCTTTTTGCTGTCAGTTTTCTTGAGCGTTCCAGCTTATTACTCGACGAAGTAGATTGGTTACAGCCTGCAACCAGTAGTTTCGGTAATCCCGGCAGTTTCGTTATTCCTTCTCTTGCCGACGAGAACAATCCCAACGGCCTGACGGTTGCAGATCCAAACTGTGTGCAAAATGGTGGGATTTTCTCCGAAGGGTCGAATGGCAACTCGTTTTGCTTGTTTGATTTTGGCCCGCAGATCACCGCAGTGCCGAACGAAGACAGATTGCAAGCTTACGCTCGTGCATCCTGGGACTGGAGCGATACAACACGCTTATGGGCTGAGTTTGGTTATGCAAGAAATAAAATAACCCGGGAAGTGTCGCCCAGCTTTCCCGTACTTAATGCGCCCAGCGTGCTGGCCAGTCACCCCGATAACCCCTACGGCGAAGATATTTTCTTCAGAGGTCGCCCTTATGGTGTGGGGAAACCGACCGAAATCAATTACTACGATCATACTACATCGCGCTTTGCGATGGGCGGAGATGGTGAATTAACCGAAGGTATTTACTGGCAGTTTTCGTTTGTTGCGGCTGCGAACGACGCCATACTGAACCCCAGAGATGTGATCACAGATAACTTCCAGGCTGCCTTACATGGTTTCGGGGGGGCAAAATGCAGCGGAGCCTCTCAGGCTGGGCAGGGCGAGTGTTTCTATTTCAATCCTTTTGATCCGAACGACCCTGACAACGAGCGGCTGAGAGACTATATCATCGGTGACTATATAGGCGACGCTGAATCAGAAATGCGTGTCTATGAACTGGTCATAACTGGCGAATCTTTGTTTGAAGTGGGCGGAGGCGATGTAGGGTACGCGCTTGGCATGCAGTATCGCGATGAATCTATCAATAATGTCTACGACTCTTTCACTCAGCAAGATAGCTTTGCTTTTTTGATTGGCAACCAGAATTTTTATGGGGAACGTGACGTAAAAGCGCTGTTTGCTGAAGTCCTTGTGCCAGTGACACTCGACTTAGAAATAGGTGCAGCTGTACGCTACGAAGATTATGGCGAGTTTGGCGGTGACACTACCAATCCAAAGGTCTCCTTCTTGTGGCTGGCCAATGATATGTTTTCGTTCAGGGGAACCTATAGTACTTCTTTCAGAGCGCCTTCTGTGCATCAACTTCAGGGCGTACAGACAAACTTTGCCAATATAACTGATCCTGAAGACGGGTCCACAACCTTTGGCGGCAACAGAACTGTGGGTGATCCTGATTTGGTGCCAGAAACCTCGCAGGCGGTTAACTTAGGTTTGTCATTCTCCGTTGATGAGCTGTCTGTGGATGTTGACTATTGGGACTTTTCTTTTGAGGATGTGCTAACACGAGAGAGTCACCAGGCAGTGGTCAATGCCAATCCTAATGACCCAAGCCGGGTGATCCGCACCTCTGCCGGTACTATTTCCATCGTCAATACCAAATTCATCAATGCTGAGGCCATTGATACTTCTGGTTTGGACATCAGCGCCACCACCCTTTATCGCACCGATATGGGGGATTTCAGGCCACAACTTAAAGCCACCTATTTGCTGAGCTACGATTTGATGGATGCATCTGGTAACACCAGCGACGGACTGGGCCAGCTCAACCGAAATACGGTGGGCAATCCGGCACCACGTTTAAGGGGAAGCATAGGTCTGAACTGGTCTGATGGTGAGCATAGTGCCAACGTATACCTGCGTCATGTAGCCAGCTATGAAAACGACGTCAGTGGGGAGTCTATTGGCTCTTTCAATACCCTTGATTTGCAATACAGTGTCAATCTTGGCGAGGTTATCAGAGATGACTCCGAAACCCGGCTTATTGCAGGAGTCGTCAATGCAACTGACGAGGATCCACCCTTTGTGAGTATTGCGGGCAGCTATGACCCCAGAACCGGCGACCCAAGAGGGCGTCGGGCATACATTAAGATTCAGCTGAGTTTTTGAACTATGGCCAGGTGTTTACACAAGTCACTGTATCGGTCTCACTACTCAGTTGCTGGTTGGGTGATACAAACCGCGCGACGAGAGACGGAGTAACTATGACCTGCCGGGTGTTACTTCACTTCGTTGCATTGTTGTGTTTGCTGGGGGCCAGTGTACCCGAGGAGCGTGTAATCAAACTCGTGACGCTGGAATACCCACCCTATGAGTTTCAGGGGAAAAATGGTCCCAGTGGCATTGCCGTTGAACTGGTTCGGGAAGTGTTCAAACGCATGGAGCAGCCCTATACGATTGAAATTTTACCCTGGGGCAGGGCCATCAGAGAAGTCGAAACGGGACGCTACGATGGTATTTTCACTATTTATAAAACTCCGCAACGACTCAAGTTTTTAGATTACGCGGACGAAGTATTGATAGATCAGTCTATTGCGCTGTTTACCCTGAGGAAAAATAATATTCATTTCGATGGTCGGCTCAACTCTCTGGCACCTTACCGGATAGGTGTGATGCATAAAGTAAGCTATGGATCTGAGATCGATAAGGCCATCCGCACCGGCGTATTTGAGAGTGTGGTGACGACAGATACAGGTCGCAGGAGCTTTGAGCTGCTGCTTGCCGGCCGTGTTGAGGTGGTGATAATCAACAAACTGGGAGCGCTTGAGATCATCAAGCTGCTTGGCATTGAAGAGCTAGTTGCTGAAGTCCCCAGCTATCGCTACGAGATACCAAGCTTTATCGCATTTTCTATGGCTAAAGCCCTGGATAAAACCAGGCTGGAAGTTGAGCAAACGCTGCGGGAAATCAAAAAAGACGGGACGTACGATAAAATCCTGCGGGAGTATCTTAAACACTACAACAAGGAAGAATCCATATACGATACGTCGCCGCAAACCGGCAAAGACGTCGAAGAGCGCTCCTAGAGCAGCGCAATAAAGAGGCCGAACAGCATGAAACTCAAAATAAAATCCAGGCTCATCTTGTTGTCATTGATCCCTGTGATCATCATCTCATCGGTTGTGACCCTGATTACTTATCTTGAGGCCAAAAAACTCAATGAGGTGCAGGTTGACCTGAGCCGTAAAGAGATGATGCGGATGAAACGCGTTGAGCTCAAAGCGTATCTGGAAATTGCCAAATCAGCATTAACTCCTTTGATGCAAGGCGACCATCCACAATCAGATGCCATTGCACTCCTTAAGAACATTAAGTTCAGTGGCAGTGGCTATTTGTTTGGCTTTAAACCCGACGGTACGCGGGTTATGCAGGGAGACAGTGAGCAGGGAATTGGTAAAAACTTTATCGATTTACAAGACAAAAGAGGCAATTATCTGGTACGAGATATTATTAATTCTGCAAAAACAGGTGATGGCTACTCCGTTTACTATTTTCCCAAGCTGGGTCAGACTGAGCCTCTGCCCAAGCTGGCTTATAGTATCTATATTGCCAAATGGGACCTGGTCGTGGGCACGGGCTTTTATACCGATGATGTCGATGCATTGGTTAAGTCAATGCGAGATAAGAATGAAATCCAGCTTTACGAGAGCATCACCAATATCTTGTTGTTCACGCTAGTAGTATCCGTTGGCGTTGCAGCCCTGGGCCTGATCATCAGTAAGAGCATTACAGTACCCTTATCTAAGTTTGAAGACACCATCCATATTTACGCGGCAAGAGATGCCGATTTAACGGTACGCATTCCGGATTTTACCGTTCCTGAGTTTGACAGTCTGAGTCGGGATTTTAATATTTTCTTAGGACAGCTTCACGAATTAATCAAAAAGGTCGCTAAACTGACCAATGAGGTTGTTGATGAAACCCAGCAAATCTCTTCGGCCTCCGGAAATATCAATTCCATTTTGCTTCGCCAGCAGTCAGAAACCGAGCTGATTGCGACGGCAATGACGCAGTTAACAGCATCGGCAGAAGAAATCTCGCGCAATGCCAACGAGGCAGCAAACTCAGCTAAAAATGCCGATGGCAGTGCCAAAGATACCCGTCACTCTGTTGATGAAGCGATGAACTCGGTGAATACTTTAGCGCAAAAGCTGGATGAAGCCAGTGGTGTTATCTCTAAACTGGAAGGGGATGTTCAGGGGATCTCCGGGTCTTTATCTATCATTCAGGAAATTGCTGAGCAGACCAACCTGCTGGCGCTGAATGCAGCCATTGAAGCGGCACGCGCGGGAGAGCAGGGGAGAGGGTTTGCCGTGGTTGCCGATGAAGTGAGAGAGCTGGCTACCCGGACACAAAAAAGTGCAGCTCAGATCCTGAGTGTGATTAACACGCTGACAGACGGCTCAAAAGAAGCGGTGCGTGCCATGGATTCGAGCAAAAGCTACAGTGCCACCACCGTTGACAAGGCTGCATCTGCAGCCGAGTCGCTCAAGCAGATAGTGCTGTTTATCAATGAAATTATGAATGTGAATGAACACATTGCCGATGCGACGAAAGAGCAAAACATCGTAGACAAAGAAATATCGGAGCGGACGGAGTCCATTTCGCAGCACAGTAAAGAGTCTGTCTCAATCGGTACCGAAAACTTAGCGATCAGCACCAATCTTAGCGAAAAAGCGGCAGAGCTGGCAGCCATCGTGAATCGTTTCAAAATTTAAGTGAGGTGAGTTAAGTGGATACCAAAGTACCTGTCAGGAAAGCGTGAACCATGCTAAAGAAAATACAAAACCTGGGGCCGGGTGTGATTGTGACCGCAGCCTTTATCGGACCCGGCACAATTACCGCCTGTACGTTGGCTGGCGCTCAATTTGGATATGCTTTGCTGTGGGCATTGGTGTTTGCAACCATAGCAACGATTATTTTGCAGGAAATGTCGGCTCGGGTGGGAATCGTGACACAAAAAGGATTGGGCGAGGTGATCCATGAGTCGTTACGAGAATCTGTCTGGAAATGGCCGCTCTTTGCTTTGATTATTGTGGCTATCTGTATTGGCAACGCCGCCTATGAAGCGGGTAATTTGGTGGGCGCTGCGCTGGGTATTGAGGCTATTTCTACCCCAGGTAAGTGGGTATTCAGAGGATCAATTATTGCTTTAACTGCCCTTGGTGCGGTGATTTTAATGCTCGGAACCTATAAGCAAATTGAGCGTATTCTCATCGCGCTGGTCTCGATTATGGCGCTGGCATTTGTGGTCACTTTCTTTTTGGTGGGCCCAGATCTGACAGCGTTGTTCAAAGGATTGGTGACACCTCAGTTACCTGAAGGGTCTTTACTTACAGTCATCGCGCTGATCGGAACAACGGTGGTGCCCTATAATTTATTTTTACATGCGTCAGCGGCAAAAACGCATTGGTCGGATCCTAACGATATTCCTCAAGCGCGTACTGATACCGCAATTTCAATTGGTCTGGGTGGCCTGATTGCGATATTGGTGACGTCAACGGCTGCAGCCAGCATTTTTACGCTTGGCCTGAGCGTCAATAACGCCGTGGATATGGCCAAGGTGTTTGAGCCCTTGTTTGGAAGTTTGTCTAAATACCTGCTGGGCGTTGGGCTTTTTGCTGCGGGGTTGAGCAGTGTGATAACCGCGCCATTGGCAACCAGTTACGTAGTATCTGAGCTGCTGCAGTTGAACACTGAGGTGGATGGCAAAGCATTTCGTCTGATCAGTGTGACTATTATAGGGATTGGGGCAGTGCTTTCAATGGCTAATATAAAACCCATAGAGATCATTTTACTGGCCCAGTTTGCTAACGGACTATTGTTGCCGATTATTGCCGGTTTCCTGCTCTATGTTATGAATAATACGCGGATGTTAGGGCAATACTCAAATACGCGCGTTTCAAATATTCTAGGATCTTCAGTGCTGATTTTCACTGCAATGCTGGGCATTCGGTTAATAGGAAAGTCACTGGGCTGGATTTAACACCCAATAACTTTTGTTTGAACCGCTATAATTGCACGCGGTTTAAACCTGTCATTTTTTGTGCAGCCATAGTAATCATCATTGTGATGATTAAAAGGCCGCTTAATGCCAGCGCGACAGTATCGCATTTTTGCCTGTAACCTCTTTAAATACATGGCAAAGATAAACGATGCTGTCGGCTTCTGTTGCAAAATTATTGGGCAAGCTGTGTTTTTAAGTATGTCACGGCGGCTTCCAGTTGGTTATCTTGCTGTGCTCTTACACTGTCAATAGTTCTGGGGACCAGCATGTCTATTTCAACGCCTGCGTTTATAAGGGGGTCACCATTGAGGCGGTTAGCGAGCATATTGGTGAAAACAAAGATGTGCTCCAGGGCCAGCTGATGTGAGAAGTTAAAAAAGTCTGCTTCAAAGATCTCTCCATTAATACCGGATGTCGGTTCGCCGAGTACTTTCAGGCCACCGCTTCGCGCAAATACCAAAGCATGCTCATTTTGACTCTGGCTTTCCCGTGAAGCCAGAACTATCGCTGGAATGTTTAAAGAGTTGCTATCGACACGAATAGTCTGTGACAGGTTTTGTACGAGAGTGTCGCTCTGATCTGGGGCGCCCTGCCAAAAATAGGTGAGTGTGTTGTTAATGGCATCACGTTGGATAAACCAACTCAGCACGCCTTGCCAACCATGCCAGCTGGTTGGGTATTGCCGTAAATCTAGTACCACCGCTTTGGCATCACTCAACTGGGCTTTCAGGTCTCCAAGGGCTTGTTGTTCGACATTGTAGACATTGACCCGATAAATATTATCACCCAGGTGCTCAAGTATATCGCGGCTCGTTGGTACGTATCGCATGCCGTTGAACGTGAGCAAACCTTCGAGCTGTATCGGTGTGACAGTTTGCTGAATCTCGCTGCCATCTGGTTTTTTGAGCTGATACACAATGGGCGCATCAGATTTTTGATACAGGTGCTTTCGTGCTACCCAGTTAAGCCGGTGTAATTGATTTCGCAGTGAAGTGGTTGCGCGGCTTTGCAGATAAGCTTGAACAGGTTCTCCATCAATTGAGATGATTTCGTCGCCTATCTCAATATTTGACGTATTTTTTTCTTCTGTCCGGGTGATCACCGCTTTCCCTTCAACAAGCTCGAACAGGAAGGGCATATAGTAACGATAAGGCTGGCGCTCAGGATCCGGCAACGCGATCGAAAGGTGATTGTCATTGAGTTTTGTGAACTCAGAGAATATTTGAGACTCTCGCTGAGTATGACTGGGTTCAGTACAGGCTGTGAGGAGTGGCTTTAAACTCTGTGACCAGTTGACTTCTACCTGTTGAAAGTAAGGCCAGAAGTGCTGGATCATAGCCCACATACCAGAAACCGTAGCCATGCATATTTCCGGTTGCGCGAACGCTTCTTCCAGTTGCCAGCGACCTAACCGGGAGAATGTTTCACCTGATAACGTCGTCTGCACAGGCAGGTACAAAGGGAAATACAAGGTTTGCTGATCATAGGCTTGCGTTGTATATGGGTTACTTGGCAGATACACCCGATTACTTAGTGAAGCATAGGTGCCCGACAGTAAGTTTCTGTCATAGGTGACCTGAGAAAAGGGCGCATTTTGCTGCCAGGCTGCAACCTGAGTTTGTTGCTCTAATGCAGGTAACTGATTTTGCGCGGTTGTGATGTATGGTGCTATTTGACGCAGTAGCTCAATTCCTTTATCTGAGCGTTCAGCCTCATTGGTCTGGCTTAATTCGACAATACTCTCAGCAATAAAAAGCGGCCAGTCTGAATCCCTAACCTCTTCAGAGGGATAAAAATATTGCACCGAATGTGCGAGAGTTACAAAGTCCTCTATGTCGTCTATCAGGATTTCATTGAATGTTACGGCAGGACGGGGCTGAGGCGCGCTGGGCAGACGCGTGTTATCGGGTGGTGTTCCCTGACTGACTTCGGAGGAAGTATTTTGATTTTCACTATTTCCGCCGCCTCCACAGGCTACCAGACAGAGGCTTATACATATAAAAAACAGCTGACGTCGCATGATGCATTTTCCTTGTTTTTATCTTTATCAGGTACGAAGCTAGCGTTAATTTGAACGTATGTAAACCACCACTCAGGGATTGATCTTTGAGAGCATCAGGTCACTGTCGGTGTTTTTCCAGTGCGAATAATAATAAATAAGGGCGTTTTGCCCGGTATAGAAAGCACTGCTCACAAACTGGGCTGAATCAGGCAGCGGCCGCTGAGTAAGCAGGGTGAGCTGGTGGTTAAACTCAAGCAGCTGAGGAGTATCCGAAGCCGCTATCTGTACCAGAATACGCTCACCCACGGAGAAGGCGTGGCGTATTTTTCCGCTTTCGGGTTGCCAGCTATGCCCGGCAGATGTACTGAGTGTATTATCGTGCCAATATACTTGTAACTTCGAGTCTGCATAGACAAGGTGCCCAGAGCCGGGCAGCAACTTCACGTCACCGGAGTCGATTTCATAGCTCACTATATTGGCTTGCCCGGCATCGGCAAGGTAAAGCACCCCGGACTCTGATTGTTCAGAGGTTTGCCAGTATTCGACTCTGCTGATCTTTTGCCCAACAGCTAACTCTGAAAGCTCACGCGTAGCCGGGGTATACTCATAGACCTTGTTGTCAGCAGCAAACACCAGCCGGTTATTTGATGGATGCCAGATAGCGCGTGAAATAAAATCTTCTCTGAGAGGGTTAGAAAAAATAACGTCGGGGTGGGTGTGGTGATCTGTCAGATAAAGCTGAGGGTAACCGCTGCGGTTCGAAACAAATACCACACGACGGCCGTCAGGTGACACTGAGGCAAGGTAGTCTTCATACTTACTGTCAATGAGCGCTGTGTCAGGATTACGGCTGCTAAACACCTTGATATTCTGACGCACCTGAGTGCTGAGAAGCTTGTCCTGAAAAATGTCCGCATTGGCGACGCCTGTAGATAAATCATGCTCAATAGGCACGAGCTGGTTATCGGCTGAGAGTGTAAATATTTCAGGCTTTAAGCTGTCCAGCAACACCAGCGTTTGCAAGCGCTCAGCCCATGCCAGTTTATAGAGTCCATCAAGTTCTGAATGTACGGGGGAGACAGTTTTGAGCTCAGGTTCAATCTTCGCCAGTGTGCTGTTGGATTTATGTTCAAACAATGAAATATAAAGGGCATCAGGTGCAGTGGCCAGGTCCACCACTCTTTGTGTTTCAGACAGGGGCATCAACGTCGTTAACTCAAAGCTGACTAAGTTGAGCTGCACAATCGCGGTGCCCAATCCGCCGATTTGATCAGAAGACAACGTATTGTTTAATTGATGTGCAACAAAATAGAGCGCAGAGCCGGGCCCCTTATGCAGGTGGCTAATATCACTCAGATGCTCGATTGTCGGGAGGCTTTGCTGAGATTGAACGCCAGATTGTGTTAGCGTATATCTTGTCAGCTTTACTCCATCAGAATCTGCCAGTGCAACTATCAGTTGCTCGTTCGTAAGCCATATAAAATCGCGGATCTGATTATCGGTTACGTACAGGTCCTGAGTCGGCTTTTTAAGTTTCCTGACAATCAGGTTAGTTTGTTTATCAATCCCCTTGCGCAGAAAGGCAATGGCCTCCCCATCAGGCGAAAACTGACCTCCAAACTCAGCCTCAGAAGTGAAGGTAAACGGTTGGGTCGAGGAGATAGATGCCGCTGGTTTGGAATAAATATAAGTAATAATAACAGAGAGTAACAGGGAAACTGTGATTGCATATATGATTGCTCTGGACGGTATTTCAGAGCGGGTTTTGGGCTGTGAAATTCTGGCTTCCAGGCTGTAACCCTGTTTGGCATGAGTAAAGATGATCTTGGGTGACTTGCTGCTGTCCCTGAGCGCCTTTCTTAGCAGTGCGATCAGACGTTGTAACGAACTGGGTGAAAAAACACGACCGGGCCAGACTGCTTCATACAGGGTCTCTTGTGCAACCACTGTGCCGGGCTTTGCAGCAAGTACACATAATAAGGCCATTGCTTTTGGTTCCAGCGTGTTAACACCGTCCGGGTGCTGCACCTGATTACGCAGAGGGTCAATGACTATGTCGTTTATTGCAAAAGCGTTAGTGAGTTTTTCCATGTTTAACTTATTGATTTATATGACCTAAGAAATTCCTAAGGTAAAAATTAGGGCGACTGCATCGCCCCTGTATGTGCTTCATGCTCTATTGCGCTACGCAGTCGGTGTGAATGGCCAAACCGGAATTTGCCCCCATTAGGTGCTTTCGTGCATTCACATCATTGCACCTGTTTGTGTACTCATGCGGATGAGTATTTAAGCGCTTTTTAATAATAAATACAATGGAGTAAATGGAAATGAAGCAAGTTTGCTTAGTACTATTGTTACTTTTGTCTGGCGTATCCTGGAGCAACGACAGAGACATAGAGATACCGATCAGTTCAAAGGTGTTCAAACAACAACGGATAGTGCATATCTCTTTGCCAACGGGCTATTTTAGCAGGGAAAACAAAGCGCGGCGCTATCCGGTGCTTTACCTGACCGATGCCAGCGCACAGTTAGAGCATGCTGCCAGTATGATCCATTACCTGCAAGGTGGTATTTCTGAGATGATAGTTGTAGGGATTGAAACGCGTTCTCGAAGTCGGGATTTGAGTCCGTACGGGGATAACGGGCAGGTTATCACTAATCCGGAGCAACATCAGCTACTTGCCTTTATTCGCACTGAGGTTATGCCGCTTGTCGAACAGCGCTATCGAACCAACTCATTCGATTTACTCAGCGGGCACTCTCTGGGCGGCTTATTTACCTTGTACAGTATGTTGTCGGCTCCAGAATTATTCGATGTCTACATTGCGCTATCACCGGCTTTGGGCTGGGGGAGTAGTAATTTCCTGCCTTTTGTTGAACAGCACCCACAACGACTAAAGCTGGATAAAACGCTCATTATCTCGACGGAGGGGGATACACCGTTCGAACAACAAATTCCGAACTTTATTCGCCTGAGAAAGAATCTGGATGCACATGCCGGACCCAAGCTGAACTGGCATGCTGATATCTATGAGGCAGAAGATCATATGACCATAGCACATATTGGCTTGTATGATGCTGTGCGTTACGTTTTTCGTAACTGGTGGATCACCGGTGAGCAGGTCAAAGGAGACAAACGTCAATTTGATAAGCACTATCAGGGATTGTCTGACCGTCTCGGCTATCAGGTGGTGCCTGAGTTTAATGAACTTTGGGGGTTGAGTAATTATCTGGTTGTTAAAGAGTATTTGGAAGAGGCCGAGTACATCGTGAACAAATGGATTGACTATTATCCACACACTGCCGAGCCTTACGGCATGTTGAGCCGGGTGCTGATGGCCAAAGACTCGCCGCAGTTGGCGATAGAAGCAGTAAATAAGGCAATAAACTTGTCTGTGGATGATGCATCTCAGCTGGCCTGGCTAAAAAAGCAAAAGACTAAAATCCAACAAGCATTATGATGTGAGGAAAACAGCCGGAAACCCATCAGATGAGTTACCGGCTGGTGTCAATGCAGAACTCGGTTATTGACACTCATTGACCAGAGTCTTAGTTAAAAACTGATTAACCTGATTTTGTACTTCGCGGTTAAAGCTGTAATGGCCGCCTGGTAATTCAAGGTGTTGATATGGATAAGAAAAATCTGCTTTTTTGAGCGAGGCTATGATCTCTTGTGCCATATAATGAGAGGGCCAGATTTCATCTTGCCTGGCAGAGACCAGCAGTACCGGTCCATTAGTTTTTTCTACCGGGATCCGCGCAGCGTTCAACGTCTTGGTGTCAGCTCTGTCTAGTGCAGCAGAAAATGCGGGTGTGTAACTTCCGGTGACCACGCCCTTTTGCATATGCCAGGAAAGTAACGGTGCATTAACGTAAGGGAGCGGCGATCCGTTAAGCTGCCACCCCGGCTCAGAAGACAGTGTCTTTACAGCGTTCCAGCTAACGTGACTTGGCATAACGGCAACCGCATGGTTGATATGCTCAAAATGACTGGCCAATAGCAGCGCCAACTCAGCCCCTTTTGAGAAGCCATACACGGCAATACAGTTTTTGTTAATGCCCGGATGCTCTGCGAGTTTGCTAATACGGCTGGCGATGTCATCCAGTGGCAGTGAGATCTGCCGTTGCGGTGTGCCCGGCGTGCCATAATAAGCCAAAGAGGCAACCGACATACCGTGCTTATGAAAGCTATCCATGAGCGGTTTAAAATGTGGCTGAGCCAGTGTGTTTCCGCCCTCGCTGCCACCGAGCAGAATGACCAATGGATGAGGCTGACCGTCTTCGATAAAGTGATGCTTTACATCAGGGTCGGTGGACGATGTGCAGGCACTAAGCAGCCCTACCATTAAAATTGGCATTGCAAATTTCATAGAATTTTCCTGTGTTTATTATTGTCAGATATGAAATTGAGTGGACAGGGTCCACTCAAGGGTTAAAGCTGTAATTTTTGGCGAAGGAGTTTGGCCCCACTGCGGCTACTGATCACTTGTTGTTCACTTTGAGTTAATCTGATCAGATAACCTCCGGTTACCCAACGCTCTAAGGCACTAATACTGAGTTTGTTAACTATGGCATTGCGGTGAATGCGAATAAACTCATCGGGCAGGGTGTCCATCAGTTCTTCCAGCGTTAAGTCTATGGGATATGACTGTGTGCCGCTGTAGGCAATGGCATGGCCATGCTCTAATTTAATGACTTCTATCTGGTTTGCTTCTACGCGTGTTACCTTATCGCCCACTTTACTGGTCAGTACGAGAGGGTCGATATTTGGCGAAAGTTGCGCCTGAACCCGAGACAGCGCCAGAGCGAGCCGTTCGTTGGTATAGGGTTTAAGCAGGTAATCAGTTGCGCCCAGTGTAAAAGCATCTACAGCAAACTCGCAGTAGGCCGTGGTAAAAATAATCTGGCCTTTAAAGCCTGCACTTTTTAATTCCTGACTGAGTTGTATTCCATTGAGCCCTGGCAGGTTGATATCAAGAAAAACCAGATCGATAGAATGTTGCCGGAAGCTGCACAAAAAGCTTTCCGGATCCTCACTGTGATAAACAAGCTGATAGTCACATAACTGGGTTAACTGTGCTTTGAGTTTAACAAAGGCAGGCTGTTCATCTTCGATGATTGCAATATTCAGCATGGGAGCTCCTGTAACACAAACTGCGCCCTGGCGCCGCCATTTGGTTGGTTGGAAAGAGTCAGCTTAGTGTTGGCCTCCAGCTCGAGTCTTGACCGGGTGATTGCCAGTCCAAGGCCAGGTTTGACACCGCCAAGTAAAATCTCTGGTCCAAAGCCGACACCATTGTCGTAAACAGCGATAGTGGGGCGGCCAGCAGCAAAGTGCGCATGAATGGTCACGCACAGAGGCCGCCGGTTGCCATGTTTTATGGCGTTTTCAATAAGTGGCTGTAACACCATGGCAGGTATGGGCGCACTTAGCAGCGCTTCATCAATGTCAAATGCCACCTGCAGATTATTGCCAAACCGACATTGCTCGATTTCACACCACTGATGGAGCATCAACAATTCATCCGATAAGGAAACGACGCCAGACGACTGATGGTCCGAAATAGCGTGATTGAGCGAGTAGCGCAGAATCGCTGACAGGTTGTGCACTAGCGTTTCTGCCTGACCCGGGCTGGACTGTACTAAGGCCGCTATAGTATTCAAGCTGTTAAATAAAAAGTGTGGGTTGAGCTGACTGTGAAGTACTTTTATTTCAGCCTGCTGACGCAGCAACTGCTCATCTTTTAAGTGCTTTCGGGTGAGGTAAAATTTAACCAGTAATAGTATTGCGCTGCTCCAGGGCAGAGCGATTATGAGTGCATCGCTAAGCAAAAAGGCAGGTATGCCCAGCAAGTGTGCTCTGAGTGCCCCAAATATCCATCCTCCAGCGACCATGCTCAGATAGAGGGAGGAAAATTGCAGCATCCAGTGCGTTATTTTCGCCCTTTGTATCAGTAAATAGCCCATAATCATGGGTAGCCAGTACATAAAGAGAACGGCACTGATGGACGAAAGAACAACAGGAAGTGAGAGCGCAGCAGCGCGTTGTGCCCAGTCGGTAAAGCTAATAGACAGACTCACCATGGCAATAATGGTTAAGGCGCCGAGCTGCTCATTGCGCTGTAAAGAAACTACTGACATCTCAATCTTCCAGGTAAAAATCGTGTGGACATCTTACCCTAAATCGAGACTCGTGCAGCAATAAGCCAAGTGAACTGTCATTTTTGCTGGCTGAATGGCACAAAGCCATCAAGTCCTTAGCATTGTTTGCCAGGGTTGTGATGGCTGAGCGAGGGAACCTGTTAGCGGAAAATCCGCCTGGTGGCAGCGCCTGTGCTGGCGGTATCTATACCGTACAGCGCTGAGACGCCTTGGGCGACAGGGGTCATAGGAAATGTCTGGGCCACGTTGGCGTTATGTGCTGCGTTAGACAACGCCTGGCTTGTTGCAAGCATAAAGTTACCCGTGGCAACTGCCGGAGCATCACCAAGCACCTTGGTATTGACTTGAGAAACTGAATCCGTGATCTGACTGTTTACAGCGGTAGGAAATGCCATGAGCTTACTCCTTGTTAGGGTTGTAAAGTGCCTTATTATTATGGTCCAGTCATACAGTCTGCACGATTACAGCTGATTACAGAGTATGTACATCAGCTAGTTGCACAAACATCATTATTCCTCATGTGAGTACAATTTACATTTATAGCGGCAGTCCTTATGATACTCACTTGCAACTGATTATCATTACTATCTTTTGGGGCCTTGTGTGGTACATAAAATACTCTTAATCGAAGACGACAGTACATTAAGCGCCTATCTGGCTGATTTATTGCGCAAGGCGGGCTATCACACCGATCAATGCTTTGACGGTGAACGCGGACTTGAAGTGGCGAGGACTCAGCAGCACCATTTGATCCTGCTGGATAAAATGTTACCTAAACTTGATGGGGTGACTTTGCTCCAAAAACTGCGCGAATCTAGCCAGCAGCCTGTGATCATGGTCTCTGCTAAAGGTGCAGAGGAAGAACGGATTGTGGGCCTCAGTCACGGTGCAGATGATTATGTAGCAAAGCCGTTTAACGCAACGGAGTTATTGCTGAGAATTGAGCGCCTGTTAAAGCGCAGTCACGGTAATACTGCACCCATCTCTCAGTCTGAAATTACCGTGGATGGTCTCACGCTGGCACTACATACACAGTCTATTACGCTGCATGGCGAACCGCTGGATTTTACGCCGATCCAGTTCAAGCTGCTGTGGGCCCTCATGTCACAGCAAAATACCATAGTCCCTAAAGCTGACCTTTATTTGTCGGTACTGAACAAAAAGCTTGGCGCATACGATCGCAGTCTGGATATGCATTTAAGCCGGGTACGCAGAAAACTCAATGATGCCAACTGGTTTGGCGAGCGGCTGCAAACGGTGCATGGCCAGGGGTACTGTTTTAAATGAAGCGCACATTTCTATGGAAATTATGCCTAATCGTGGCAACGGGTTTAGTGGCATTTTTCTACCTGTTACATGCTCTGACATTAAAAACCGAAGAAAGCATGAGCATGATTGCAAAAGCGGATCGTGCAGAGCTGACGCAGTGGCGCATCAAGTCTGAGCAACTCTACATGGCTAATAATACTCAGGCACTGAATGCCTGGTTAGCGCAACTGATGGCGGAAGAATCGACCTGGGCATCGGTCGCCAGTTTCAGGGCGATCCACCTTGCCGGAGAACCTATAGACAAAGACATTGTCGGCACTTACCATTTTGGGCGCAGTATAGAGTGGAAAATTCATCTTTATTTTTCCGCAAATCCGGTGATGGAATTACCCTTTGAGCACAGCAATGCCAGCTTGCTGATAAAGCTACCCAGCAGGATGCGCCCCGGTACTTACTGGGCAACCACCAAGTTTTTGCTTCAGGTCCTGATCCCGATGGGGGTATTAGCTGTGCTGTCAGTATTACTTTATCAGCACATTATTACTCCGCTGCGCAAGCTGGACAGTGCCACATCGGCGTTTAGCCGGGGTAACTTTAAGGTCAGACTGGGCAGATATCTGGGAAAACGTAACGATGAGTTTGCTCACCTGGCCGCTACCTTTGACCAGATGGCGGCCAAAATTGGCGAGTTGATAGCCAGTCAGCGACAGCTCATTGCCGACTTGTCTCATGAGTTACGCACGCCGCTTACTCGTCTCGACATTGCGGTAGAGGGTTTTGAAGTGGATGATGCTCAGACACACCTTGCACGGATCGCACGCGAGTCCGCTCAGATCCGTAAACTCGTCGAAGATTCATTGACACTGGCCTGGTTGGAAAATGAAAAACCAGTGCTAAAAAGAGAAAACGTCGACTTAGTGGACTTGCTCGATGTGCTGGTGGAGGATGCCAGGTTCGAGTTTCCTGACAGGCGTATTGTTTTTGAACCACCCGCTAACGCCATTGTACAAAACAGCTGCCACCGAGCTTTGTGTCCTGCCGTAGAAAACGTGATTCGCAATGCGCTGCGTTACACGCCGGTGGGAAAGCATGTGCAGATCACGCTGACACAGCAAACTGAGCAGTATTGCATTCAAATTCAGGATCAGGGGCCAGGGATCCCGGAGGTGTTTCTTGAGAAAGTGTTTGAACCATTTTTTCGCGTTGACAATGCCCGTCTTGCAGAAAATGACAGTTTTGGCCTGGGTCTGGCGCTGGCAAAGCGCCACCTGGCGAGCGTAGGGGCCAGTATTTCGGCACATAATCCCAGCACTGGTGGCCTTTTGGTTACGATAATGATTCCCATTTCTCAAATGTAACAGTTGTAAAAGTGATTGCCTGAAAAGTCTAAATGACAATAATTCCGATTTAGACTTTTAACTTGTTGTTTGACTGAGATGTAAATCATGCCATTTGCCCCACATAGAAATCATTTGTTTAAGAAAAGTTTATTAGCCTGTTCGGTTGCTCTGAGCGCTTTTGGAACCAGCGTTTATGCTGCGCAGACTAGCGATGATACGGACGAGCAGAAAATAGAGCGGATCGCGGTCGTTGGTGCCACAACCAATTCAGAGATCACGCCTGAGGTGTTAGAAAATTATCAGGCGAACGATCTGGAAGATGTTTTCCGCCATACTCCGTCGGTTACGGTCGGCGGCTCGTTGGGGATTGCACAAAAGATTTTTGTCCGGGGCCTGGAAGATTCCATGGTGAATGTCACGGTGGATGGTGCGCCGCAAACCAGTACTTTGTTCCACCATATTGGCCGGGTTGCAATAGAGCCTGAGTTGCTGCGTAGCGTTGAAGTGCAAGCGGGTGCTGGTGAGGCAACGGCAGGTTCAGGCGCCGTCGGCGGTGCTATTCGTTTTAAAACCAAAAGTGCTGAGGATTTACTCAAAGCCAGCGAACGATTTGGCGGTACAGTTAAAGCGAGTTATTTTACCAATGATGGTCACAAAGAAAGTGTGTCTTTATACGGTAAAGTCACCGATTCGATAGGTGTGCTGGCATCGTATGTCACTGTTAGCCGGGAGAACATGGAAGATGGTGATGGCCAAGAAATTCCTGGGACTGCTGCTGATCAGACCCTGGGTTTTGTGAAAGTTAATACGCAACTGACTGACAATCAGGAGTTGGTTGTTAGTTTTGAGCGCCGCAAAGAAGAAGGTAAATTTGGTAAGCAAACGAACTGGGCACCGCTACAAACCGATCCACTGTTCTCATCCTGGGGGGAGCGCGAAACTTTGGTTCTCAACCATACCTGGTATCACAGCGCTCTGGTTAATTTAGAAACCACGGTTTATCAGACCGAGTCATCATTTAAACGTGAGTTATATACCTGGGATGCGTCGATTGAAACGACCGGCTTTGATATTCGCAATACCAGTGATATTGGTACGCACACCGTGACATATGGTATCGAGCGCAAAAATGACAAAGTAGACTCTGAGTCTTATGGCGATTTTGGCGGCATTTATGATGAAGATGGCACAGTGACTGGGCTCTATGTGCAGGATCACTGGCAAATGCGCGACGATTTACTGCTGAGTTTTGGCTTGCGTCATGACAGTTATGAACTCGATCACAGCGGTATTGATGCAAACTGGGTGAAAGTGGATGGTGTCTGGGTTATCGAAAAAGATGGCAATGGCAATCCAGTGACAACCAGCAACGCATTTTCAACGGAAAAACAGGATGGGATCAGTAAAAACGTCGGCCTTGTGTACGAGCTTGCTGACAATCTCAAGCTGTCGTTGGGCTACGCCGAAGCGCTGCGTGGCAGGCAGGTGGCTGATGCCTTTACAGTCGGTGAGTTAACACCCAATGAAAACCTGAACCCTGAAGAGGTTGAAAATACTGAACTGGGTCTGCAATACAACGATGGCACCTGGATGCTGGAAGCGTCACTGTATGTCAGTACCATAGATGATGTTGTATTTGACAAGTTTAAAGGCAAAGAAGGCGTTTTCTATGAAAACATCGGTGAGTTAGAAAGCAAAGGATTTGAGCTGGTTGCAGGATATCAGGCGGATAATTTTGATGTGATTATCAGTTACAACAACAATGATGTTGAACTGAATAACGCTGTATTTAACTTGCCAGACCCGGCAGCCCCGGATTCGACTAAACCCGTTACAATCAATGGTATCGATATGGCTGCCTATGAATATGGCGGGCTGGGGAATGCGGTTGGCGATTCGGTCAATGTTAATTTTAACTATCGCCTGAATGAACAGATTAAACTAGGCTGGAACTATCACTATGTCGCAAGCCTAAATGATATTGAGGTTTTCCACCGCTCAATGGAGCTGGGCTGGGTCTCTGAACTGGAAACCATCAGCAAGCCAAGCTATCAACTGGTTGATGCTTACATCAGCTATGCGCCGTTTGAGGCATTAAAAGTGGACTTGTCTGTTCAGAACCTGCTCGATGAATCATATCGCAGTCATGGCAGTGTCGCCGACTATGGTCATATCCCGGGTTATGAAAACGTGGTTGGTATCAAAGAAGCCGGTCGTGATATTCGTTTGACGCTGACCTATCAGTTCTAACCACTAATCATCTCAGCCATAGTGCTCGTTTAGACTGTGGCTGAGATGGCGTCTGTTTCTTCATATTATGGTTTTAATATCATGAGCTTATCAGCAAAGCCTGTTCAAGCCTTTGCGCTTGGCTGGCGGGTATTACTTGCCCTGGTTGGCGGATTTGCGATTGCTAACCTCGCCGCCATAGCCATTTCTCAATTATCCGGGGATAACAAAGTGGATGGCATCGTTGCCGGTATGATGTGGAGTTTTGTTGTTTATACGCTGGTTGTGATCAGTGTATTTACAGTCAGAACTGCATGGCGTGCAACTTTGCTGATATCGACCCTAATAGCCTTGCTGTATGGCCTAATCCACTTACTTTCTGTATCGGAGGCCCTATGAAAGCAAGGTTTCGACAGTCCATGGGCTGGCTGCACACCTGGAGCGGCGTGGTGTTTGCCTGGTTATTATATTTTATCTTTGTGACTGGCAGTGTCGGTTATTTCGAAAACGAGATTGACCGCTGGATGAAGCCTGAAATTGTCACAAGCAATGATATTTCGGACAAACAAGCCATTGATTTGGCGATGGCACAGCTTGGCGAACACGCTGATGATGCATCTCAGTGGTATGTGAGCCTGCCTACCTCGCGGGATCCTTACATCGAAATCTCCTGGTTACAGCCCGGCGACCCAGAGAAACAGGTCCGCCGTCAGTGGTATGAGAAGCCGCTTGAGCCAAATACGGGAGACATTACGTCTATCCGCGATACCAGTGGTGGAGAAACCCTGTACCGGCTGCACTATAACTTGCATTACGTGCCGCCGCTGGTGGGTTATATCCTGACTAGTCTGGCAGGCATGCTCATGTTAATTGGTTTGGTGACCGGGGTGATCATTCACAGGAAGATTTTTGCTGAGTTTTTTACTTTTCGAAGCGCCAAAGGCCTGCGTTCCTGGCTGGATATTCACAATGTTTTCAGTGTATTGCCATTGCCGTTTCATTTAATGATCACCTACAGCGGCGTTATGTTGCTCATGGGGGTGACCATGTCTAAGGTCATTGACAGCCAATATGGTGAAGGCAGACAGATGCATCGTCAGTTTTATGATGCCTCTCAGCTGGAGGAATACACCACCCTAACCACTGAGATTTTGCCAGCTCAGTTAAATGTAGATACGGCACTGTCTGATGCAAAACAGCGAGTGACCGAGCAGGCGGTCAACTTTGTCGGTATCATTGACAGGGGCACTGACACTGAACACATAGAGATCTGGTTTGAAACCAGTGAAGGAGTTGAGTTTGCCTCATTGCTCAAATACCGTGCCCGTACAGAGCGGGTTGAGGTTGAGATAGCGACTGGCAAAGCAGGACAGGCTGCTGCGGTATATGATCTGCTTGAACACCTTCACGAAGGTCTGTTTGCTGATATTTATCTGCGCTGGGTGTATTTCCTCTGTGGGTTATTTGGCGCTGCGATGATTGCATCCGGAATGATCATCTGGCTAAAAAAGCAGATGATGAAAGAGGCCACACCTCCATTACTTATATCCCTAATCGCCAGACTAAACAGAGGTGTTCTGCTCGGCTTGCCGATTGCAGTCGGCTGCTATTTTCTGAGTAACCGGCTACTCCCTGTTGACATGTCAGGCCGTGCCGCCTGGGAGATGCATGTGTTGTTTGCTGCATGGGTGTTGTGCTGTCTGTTTTGTTTGATTAATCGGAGTCAAAATCAGTGGCTGACTTTGCTTTGGAGCGCAGCTCTTGTTTATTTTGTTATTCCCCTGGTTAATATGCTCACCACACATCACAGTGTCATAAACAGTCTGTTGAACGCAGACTGGCTGATGCTCGGTTTTGATCTCAGTATGTGGTTATTTGCCGTTTGCTTTGGACTGGCGGCGACAGTTGTATCTAAAAAGGGTGCGGGGTCACACGTGGCTAAAAAGGAGCCGTTAGTATGCTGATCACTGTGATACTGATGTTGCTGTTGTTCGGTTTTGCGCTGCTCAGCACGGCGATGCCTCGTCATTACAGTCAGGTTATTGGGCCATCTATACATCCAGCCAGGCAACAGCTTTGGTTGTTGCGTATCGGTGGGACTGGATTGAACCTTATCGCTTTGTTTGTTTGTGTTTTTTCCTGGGGAGTTTCACGAGGACTCGTATACTGGTTTGGTAGTGCAACTATGGTGGTCTTTATTGTGATTGGTGTTTTGACCTACCGTCCCAGATGGCTGCGCTGGATCTGTAGGTCAGTGGCTTACAAGTTATAAAGTTCTCCAAAACAGAACAAATCTATCAGATTTTACGTAATTACGTTCTTAATCAACTATGTAATCATGACCATGGTCTACAGGCACTCGTGCCTATACTTAACGAAAGAAGTGATCACACATGTTTAGCTGGTTAAAACACATGTTGCCGGGACACGCCGAGGCAACTCACGGAGAAACGAAGATGACGAAAGTACTGGTTTTATATTATTCAAGCTATGGCCACATTGAAACCATGGCACAAGCCGTTGCTGAAGGTGCAGGTTCAGTTGAGGGCGTACAAGTGACAATTAAACGTGTTGCTGAGTTAATGCCGGAAGAGGTGGCTAAAAATGCAGGGGTTAAGCTGGATCAGGCCGCTGAGATTGCTGCGCCGGCAGAGCTGGAAAACTATGATGCCATTATTTTCGGCACACCAACACGCTTTGGCAATATGGCATCGCAAATGCGCAATTTCTTGGATCAAACGGGTGGCTTGTGGGCAGCCGGTAAGCTGATTAGTAAAGTCGGTAGTGTGTTTACCTCTACCGGTACGGGTGGCGGTAATGAAACCACCATACAGTCTTTTCATACGACCCTGTTCCATCATGGTATGGTGGTGGTGGGTTTACCCTATGCCGCAGCTGAGCTGACAGATATTTCTGAAGTCAGAGGCGGATCACCACTCGGTGCTGCCTGTATTGCGGGTGCAGATGGCAGCCGCCAGCCATCTGACAAAGAGCTTGCTTTGGCGAAGTTTCAGGGTCAACACGTAGCTGGAATCGCCGCGAAATTGAAGTAACGCGATTTAACAAAGCGTAATGTTTTTTTCATTACGCTTTGTTTTTGCTCATATAAATCTTTCCCACTCGCAGACGATGTCTCGCGCCATACTGAGCTATTCAATTTGTATTCGATGTGTTGAGGTCCCGTGTTTATCTTCCAGGTGTAACAGCTTGTAATGGAATAATTTTAGTTTCTCTCTAGACTTTAGCCCAGTTTTTACGACTGAGACCTATTCGCAGTTGAATGCGTTGCCAGTCGGTTTTCATGCATATCTACGGCAATTTCTTAAGGAGGAATTATGTCTATTGAAGCGGTTCAGGCTCCCCTTTATCCACCCTGTCGGGTTGTTGGCGATTTGGTCTTTGTGTCAGGCCAGAATGCTGAGGTTAATGGCTATATTCAGTCAGAGAACATCGTTGACCAGACCACGACAATTTTTGAGTTACTGACAGTCACCCTGGCCAGCGTCGGGTGTACTTTTCAGGATGTGATTAAAGTTAACGGTTTTTTGCATACCGAAGATGACTTTGAGCAATTCAATCAGGTGTACCGAGAATATTTCGGTCCACAGCATGGCAGCTATCCTGCGCGCTCCATGGCATTGGGTGTATTGACTCAAAAGCATCAACAAAACAAAGCACTCATTGAAATCGAGCTAGTGGCACAAAAGCGCACTTAACGCAGTGTCCTATCTTTATATTTGGTCCACAAGGCGAAGGAACTAACATGTCAAACAGCAAATACAAAATTTATCCGCCACTGGGTATCGCGCGGGTTGGTAACGGACCTGCGGTAAAATCGTTGGCGATCCAGACTCCCGAAGTACCCTGGGCGCATTTGTACGATACTGAGGTTCAGTATCTGGTCACCGAGCAAGAACTGGTTTCATTGGTTGACAAAGTGCTAAATCAGGATGCCAGAAAAGAACTTGAAGAGATTTATCAATCGTTTAGTGCCAGTGGTAAAAAAACACTGGAGTCAGCGAAAACAGCAAGGGTCGTGGGGATATTGAGTTTGTCTCATATGGTAGCTGCACCACAAATCATCCGTGCGCTGGACGACCTGGCACTGGAAACGGTAAGCGATGCCGATGGGTTTATTGCATTAGTCAGAAAAGCGATACTTAAAGTCCTGAGCGACCACTATTTACATGCAGTGAAAAAGCAGGCTCAGAATTTTTATATTTATCAGTGTGATGAAAATGGCAACCCAACCGAAAAACTCAAGCTCGAGGCGGGAGACAAGGTAACCTGGCATGTTGAGGTCGCGAATAAAAAGTCGTTCTGGTACGACTATAATAACGCGCTCGATTTGTCGTTAATGACAGAGGGCACAGGTAACCTGAGCCAGAATGTCAGTAAACACCGTCTTGCTCCCGCACAGACTGCGAAAAGACGTAACCCTAATGTGATCACGCACGGCTTGCGCAGACAACTCGTCATTGCCAGTCAGGGTTGTGTGTCGAGCGACGCGGATACACAAGTGCCACTGCGTGGTAAATTTCCCGCCAATGAACCCGACTCGCAAAACCGCCTGAGTGATTTGCTCAATATGTCACAAAGGCACAATGTACTTCAGGGGACGATAGAGTGTAGCCGTGAGGGGGTATTGACCTTTTTTGCGGGTGATGGCATTTCACAGGCACTATCCCCGTCTTCATTGAATACGGACTTTGCAGATAATTCTAACTGGTTCGATGATATTTGCGATGGCCGTGTTACTGCCGTGGTAGAGTTGAAAAATGGCGATACTTTCACCATCGACAGTGAATCGGACAGTGCCTGGGTTGCGACCACCCCCCCGGATTATGCACCTCAGATAGAGCCTTTGGTGACTATGTATGACATGGTGTCGGGGGCATCATTGAAAGAAAAAGAACTGGCTCAGTTAAACACTCAGTTCAGCGATGTTTTTCCCATTTTGTATCGACTATACAGAATGCAATGGGTTAATCAGGCGGACTTTACTGACAACGCAGTGAACACACAAATTCGTGAACTTAACAGTGAAGGGGCTTTTGGCCGCTTACTGGAAAGTTCGGCGACAGAAAAAACACTCAGAGAGAGCATTTTCAAACAGTTCAGAAACCCACTGTTTGATCAGGATGTTGACATTGAAGACGCGGGCCAGTCGAGCAGTGAGTGGGTCAGCACCAGCCGTATTATTCCGAGTAAAGACGCTACCAATATTGCAAATGAGCCAGCAACGTCCCGATTGCAAATTCCATTTTATCCCAATGATGGCGTTGATTATCCTGGCAGCCCGGTACAGTGGTTTGCAATTCCTCCGTTTATGTATCAGCACCTGCAAAACTGGGCGAACGGTGACTTCAGTGTAACTGATGCTGAGAAAGCCTGTGCAGCAACCATAGATGAACTAGGGCTCTTCTACAGTGAGGTGTTCCAGCGCTCTGAAAACAGTGCATTGCTGTGTGCTCGCGGTGCCCTAGATGCCTTGTATGGTGGTGGGTTTCATCCTGGCGTAGAGCTGACCTGGCCTATGCGTCATGATCTTATTTACAGTAACAACCAGTACCAGGGCGGCGTCACACCTGAGATTAACTTGCTGGGTTTGAGAGAATTCAGACTGAGACAAGATCCTGCCGGTCTGGCTTCTGCCAACATGTATCAGGATTTTGGTCATATCATCAATGTGGAGAATGTAGCGGAGTCAATTATTCCCGACTCTAAAGCCGCCTGGCTGTGGCAAAACACCCCTGGCGATCTGACTAAATGGATGGGGATCCCCTGGCAATCGGATGCCGCGAGTTGTCAGGCAGTCTATACGCCGGAAGACTTCCCAATCCCTTCGTGGTGGGCGGCAAACCTGCCTGTTCATATCCTGCCACTGGCCAGATATAACAAGTTTAAAGACAGTCAGTCAGTGGATGCGCCGACTATCAACGGCATGCAACACTCCGTGGCACAGGGTATGTCTCAAGAGACCTTTGAACACTTGCGTCTGGAGCAGTTTTCGCAACGCCTTGATTGGTTGCATACTGCTGACCTCGGGTTTGTGGGCTACCATGCTGAAGGTGGTTATACCAATGGATTGATCCAGATGGTCAGCCAGTGGAAGAATATGGCGATGGTTATGGCCCGGCCGGTGGATAATCCAGGGACGTCTGGCATACCAAATGTGGTGTATGTCGCATACAGCGAAGCCGACAAGGACTAGCAGTAGCGTTGAGAAGCACTTAGGTGCTTCTCATCAATGAGGAAGTAATATGTGTGTGAGCAATAAGTATGATTGCGTTATTGTAGGTGGCGGGATATCGGGCACTGTCACTGCCTGGCAATTGTTCAGGCAGGGTCTGAAAGTGGTAATCGTTGACCCCCGAAATGCACCCGTTATGCGTCTTGCTGAGAGCTTGCCTGCCAGCGCAGAGCCCATGATGCACCGGCTGGGACTGTTTGAATTACTCCAGCAGGAGCCGCACTCTATGCACTCTGGGCAGATTTCGTCGTGGGGAGAGCCGATACTGCGTAAAGCGCCTCTGAGTGACCGCCATCACGGCTGGAAAGTCGATAAATCGGTGCTGACGACACAAATTCAGACACAGTTGCCTGAGCAATGTCTGTTTAAAGGAAAAGTCGTTGAGGTTTCTGAGCACGACGATGTCTGGTTCTGTCGGGTAAAATCGGCGCAGGATGGGTCTGAGCATAGTCTGGAGAGTCGGTTTATTGTCGATGCCAGTGGCCGGCAAGGATACTTGCCCCGAGTATTGAACCTGCCAAGACACACATTCGACAAACTGACGGCTTTTGTTGCCAACGTACCGAGCCCTTTCAATCTGCAGGGGTTATCACCATCTGTGGTGGTCGAGGCCTTTGAGCATGGCTGGACGCTGATATCTCGCCTGAATGCAGAGCAAAGTATGTTGGCAATTTTCTGCAATCAGCATACTCCCGGTTTTAGTCAGCTCAAACATAGTTGTAACTGGCATGATATAGCAGTCAACACGCCATGCTTTTACAACGCATTGCCCGAACAGCCTTTTACGGTAAAAGCCATCAATGCAAGTAGTCATATAATGGGACGTTTGAGTGGTAAGAACTGGTTGCTGGCAGGTGATGCTGCCATGGCTTTTGATCCTTTGTCTTCTCATGGTATGACAACGGCAATCTATATGGCAGAAAAAGCGTCGCAGGCTATATTAGCGGCACTCAACGGTGAAACTACTGCTTTACACCTATACAGTAAGTCCATGACTGAAATCTACAACAGCTATCTTAATGAGCTGTTTGGGTATTATCGTCGTGAACAACGCTTTCCTGACTCAGAATTCTGGAGAAGTAAGCAAGGTATTCAACAGCCCGAGGTCCGTAACGTGATTAGCTAGCAATGCCGAAAAGGCGTCAGGTAACCCGACCTGCACCAATTGATACAGAGTGCATAACTGGCCTGCCACGATATTTCTTAGTCATGGAAGAGGACCGCGGCAGTTACTCAATTATTGTTGGCTGCTTGGCAGGTATTGCGCCCAGGATGATACCATAAACGGATATTCTCCGGTGACATCAACCCTGCTACGCCAGAATTGCAACGCGCCTGTGTTAATGCCCTGGTAGGCAAAGATCACATCGGCGACCAGTCTGTCGCCACTTTGACTGGTTTGCACGTCTACATTCACCAATTGGTAGCCATTGGGGTTTGGACCATCCCGGCGACTCTGATAGCACAAGTGGTAAGACTGCTGATAAACAGTCGGGTTATTGTACAGCGTATAATTAAGCGCGCGTGTTGCGTCGGTATCACCTGCGGATATGTCGAGTGAGGTGATCTCTGTTACCAGATTTTGAAATTGCTCTTTGCCGTGGTTATCTCCGTGTAACACGTCACCAAAGGGGAGTGCACTGACTGGCACGATGGCCTGTACCTGTAAGGTGTTATAGGATTGCAATTGCCCAATAACCACCATTTGAGCCGCCTCATCGTTTTGTGCCCGCCCAAGTGCCGTAATGCATTGTGTAAGCAGTTCATCCGTTGGGATGAGCAGAGTATACATTTGTTCATTATAGCGATTGTCCAGCACCCACTGCATGCTATAAGCAATATACCGATTTTTAGCCTGATTTAACCCCTTAAACAGCGTTTGGTATAGCTGGTTATTTCGATTCAATCGTTGCAGTGCGATGTCATCATTGATGTTTTCAAGCATAGGTAACTGGGTTTCGTTGCTGCCGAGGAGGCTATTCTGGTAAAGCTCTTTTTCCAGGTTTAGATTGGGGAACTTTGCGTTTATAAACCCAACGGCATAGGCGTACTGGTCGGGTTGTCGTGGTGTTTGCATATCGGGATCCGCAGCAAACATACGCTGAGCTGTATCCGAATGAAGTAACGGCGTATTTTGCTGATCGGTAATAGTTAAAGTCATAGGACCTCCTTAATTACTTTTTGCAAACGGCGAAAGCCGTGATGAGACAAAAGGATATTGATTGGTGACATCAATGCTACAGGCATAACGCATGCGCTCTGAACTGGTCATGATAAACTCAAAACTGTGCCGCGCGGGTTCTGCACTTGAAGGCTGAACATGAATCGCTTGCACATCCTGAAGCAGTAAAGTGCGTTCGTTAGTGACCACAATCTGATAGAAGTGACTCAGGAAATAATTACTGGCTCTGTCTTTAGCACTCAAACCCACATTGGGTTTAAGGACTGGTAATGGCAACTGGCTACTGGCCAATTGGCCGTCGGTTAATGTTGGCACTGTGATATCTGCACTGTCAATCAGGTGCTTGACACAGACCATAGGCAGAGCGGTGCCATCGCTGTAATACGGGATATCGAGCCCGGTCATTTGGCCATTTACAATGTAGGTTGCTTGCGCCTGACTGGTGGTATTGATGAGTGCATCCAGTTGAGTGGGTGTATCGGGGGTAAGGACGTAAGTATCGATCAGATTAATTGTCAGTACCCAGGTTGCTTGCTGTGCCAGGTACAAAAATGGCCGATATGTTAGTTGTGGCTGATTATCAGTTTTAACCTGATAATTAAAGACGGTGTGAAAGTCGTCCGGGCTGGCTTTGATTGACTGTGCCGCAGCTTCATATTGTTTTTCGAGGTTTAAAGTAGGGAAGCTGGGCTGTATTTTTCCGATTGCATAGATAAGCTCACCGCTATCATACTCTGCAACGCGCTGCACTGGCGCGGAATGGTTAGTGGGCGTATTCATTGTGAGTTTCCTTAGCCGAAAATCTGTCGCTACATAGTCTGAAGCGGCATGAATGACTGTATTTCTGTATTGATAAAGGGATACAGACCACTGACATCGACCCGACAGAAATAATAATGGTGCCTGGTGGAGGTATTTTCTTTATAGGTCAGTGTGATATCCACAATTCGGTGGTCGGACAGCGCATCAAATCGGCTAAAGGTGATCCTAACGAGAGATGCGCTGGGGAGTGAATTAGCCCCTGTGTTCATTTTATGCGTTTGAGCATAGATATCGGGGTATCGAAAGGCAACGAAGTTTTTGGCTCTGTCGAAATCGCTACGCCCCGGGTTTGGCTCAACCTCCAGCGCTCTGATGACATCTTGAATGGCGTTGGTCTCAGCTCTCGATATTTTTTGAATGGTGTGGTGCAACTGGGATAAAGTGTGATGATAAATTTGCTGACAGACCACCTCGGGTAAATCCAGCGAGCTATGGCTGCTAGTGATATGGCCAATCACACAGGTATAAACCGTCTCCAGCGTATTCTTGGGAGGCTGTAATGCTTCAATAAGCGCCTGTAATTCAGCGGGTGTGGCCGGGTTTAACACATAGCTGTGCGCTTGCTTGACTGACAATACCCAGTCTACCTGTTCTGCCAGATACAAGTACCTGTTCCTCGAGGGGCTATCAACTGGCTGAGATAGGTTGGTGAACACGGCATAGTAGGCTTTTTCGTCAACGCCTAACTCTGTCGCAGCACTTAGAAATTGCCGCTTGATCCCTTCATTGGGGAAGACGATATCTACCTGACCCAATGCATAAATGTAGTCATAAGTGTTACGTTGCAGAGTTTGCTCAGCGGGCTTTTCTTCTGGCTGACGCTGAACAGGCTGTTCGTTGTCATGCTTTAGATCGTTTTCAGCGTCACATGTTTGCTCTGCGTCCACTTGAGGGTCTGTCACTTGAACTGAGTGAGTTGACTGTGGAGCTGTGTTTTTTTCAGGATGGGCAGGCGGGTCAACAGCAGCTCCGTCGGTGTTCAATTCGTTCATAATTTTCTCTCCGGGAGTGAGGAAGTGCTGATGGAGCACAGCACTTCAGTGAGTGTAATGCCTCTATATTCATTAGGCTAAATACAGGTTTGGTGAGTGGTTAACTACCCAGGATCTTTGTAGTTGCAATCCCTGTAGACGCAGTGTCAATTGAATATAGTGTTGTGACGCCCATGGTTGTAGCTGCCTGCGCTGTCACTGCCATTTGTTGCTGTGCAGTGGTTGCGTTATGCGCTGCATTGGCGAGTGCCTGAGAGGTAGCCTGAAACAGATTACCCATCGACATAGCAGGCGCATCACCCAGCACTTTGACATTGGCCTGAGTAACAGAATCTGTGATTTGGTCGTTTACTGAAGTTGGAAATGCCATGATTTATTCCTTAATGGTTAGTTGCTGTTTTACGTTAATAAGTAAGGAATAATTTAGCGTGTTGTGACGGTGAAGTTTTGGTTTAACTTGTTGAACTAGTGGTATATTTAATGGCTTTTTAGACGCTCAGTTTTAACAGTATATCGTCGGTTTTTAATACTTGCTCTATCTGGTGCAGTGACAAGCATTGGCAAAGAAACAAAGTAGCCCCGATACGGGGCTCCATAATTCCACGCAACAGGGCTAGTAACTCAATTGACATTTCCAACATATGTTGGCGTTTCTAACTATACCCCTGAGTGCTTTTACCAACTTGGTAAAAGTTACGATTAGTGCATAAGAGGCATTGTATATTGATATCACCGTGTGTACTGCCAAATGTGGAGACAGCCGCTCACCGTGTTACCACCTCAGCGAGGTTTGATGCTCTGACAGGCGGGCTATCCCGTCTTTGATATCTTTAAGTTGTATCTCTTTGCGGTTTTGTGCCAGCAGTCTGAGTGACACAAAACGCAACACATTGATAATGTCGGCACCACTGAGTGGATATTGTTGCGAGAGTCTGGCAAGGCACACATCTGGTGACAAACGAGATTGATCGCACAGTCCGCTTTGCCATATTTCAAAGCGCTGCTCTGCTTTTGGGGCCTGAAACTCAACAATGGATTCAAAGCGGCGGAAAAACGCATCGTCTATGTTGTCTTTATAATTGGAAGCAAGGATCACAACGCCGTTAAAGTGTTCAATGCGTTGCAATAAGTAGGCGACGTTCTGGTTAGCAAATTGGTCGTTTGATGAGCTGGTTTGTAAGCGTTTACCAAACAGGGCATCGGCTTCATCGAAAAACAGGATCCAATTCCTATGCTCTGCCAGAGTGAATAACTGCTCGAGGTTTTTTTCTGTTTCGCCGATGTACTTGGAGGTGATCAATGACAAGTCTACTTTGTAAACTGGGTGATTCAGTGCCTTACCCAGCACACTCGCGGTGAGTGTTTTACCTGTGCCTGGTGGGCCATAGAAAAGTGCCCGGTAGCCGGGTCTGAGCTGCCGGCCAATGTGCCAGTGCGAACGCAGCGTTTCGCCATGTTGCACCCAGGTTACGATTTCATCGAGCTGTGCCCTGGTGGTATCGGGAAGTTTTAAATCGTCCCACTCCAGCACAGAACTGACAAGACTGGCCGGAAAGTGATGACTGGTTTCTGGTTGATAAGGTTCCCCTGTGGTGAACAGTTGCACATATTCAGGTTTTAGTGTGAGCGCGGTATGTAACACAGGGCGCTCAGCCTGATCTGGCTCTGAGCTCAGTATTTTTTTGAGTAAAGCGCTGCTACGTAGTCGCTCTAATATCTCAAATTGCGTTGATAATTGTGTACCATTAAACAAAAACGAGGCTGTTGTTCCCGTGGCCAGCAGTTGGCCCTGCGATTCCACAATGCCGAACTCTGTAAAAGGTCTATTGGTCTGTTCATTTATAGAAAGAAAAATGTCAAACAGGCTGGGCCGGATAACGGGCACCAGAGCAAGAATGATGACTAGCCGTTCAACTGCGGTTGGATTGTGTGGAAAGACAGTAGCCGCAAACGGAGAGCCATAATCCTGCGATGTTGATGTGGTGGACGGAGGTGCCGGTGCCGTTTCTGGCGGTGTCAATGCAGTTGGCTCCTCAGGTGAACTAAAATAGCGTGAAACTCTAAACTGAATGGTCCTTTCCAGCCACAAACATTCGTTTTCTAAGTCATGTGCATTTTGTGCGGCGTTCGAAGGAGAGAGTTCAGGCCCTTTGGGTGCGGGTTGCCACATGGGATATTCCTCATTGTCTTGATTGGCGACATTAGTCAGCGGGTTTATTCCTGTGAGTGTAGCTTGGAGCTTGCAGGATCCGGCTGGTAACTATGAGGAATCTTTTGGTAATTTTAATGAAAACAGTGGCCTTAACCCGGTGGTGTTTCGAAGCAATGATGTGTCGTCGTATACCTGATTTTTGGTGTAAATGGGATCATTAAAACCTGGCCAGGCTTTAACTTGCTGAGATCAGCGTGTGCATTGTGCTCTATGAGGTCCATGACAGTAACGCCTGCTACATTTGCCAGCGCGTCACAAATTGAATGTAGCGTGTCACCTTTCATTGTTTCATAGTAAAAATGCCCACTTGCCTTAAAGTAAGGGATTTTGATAGTCGTTTCGCTAGGTAATTCTTCTGATAACAAGGTTGGGTTCAGTCTCTCGATGTCGACAGGTGAAATACCAGCACTCGCTCTCAGTGAGATGCTGATCAAAGCCAAAGTATCACCCGGCTGAACGGTATATAGGAGTACGGTTCGCATAGGAAGTGACCTGTGTTAAGAGCAGGGGGGCGTTGGCATACCTGCTCATATGGGAAAAAAGGCGTTACTGAACTGCCCAGTAAATCGGGAATGATCCCGTATTGTCACCTATCGTTATAGTGCGTACCTTGGCGCCGCTACCGGATTGCTCAAACGGCGTATAGGTAGATTCAAGTACCCGTGCATTAGTTTGCTGCTGTTGTTGCACTTCGTCGCCCAATATTCCTACTGAGTAACCAGATTGAAAAATTTGATGTTCAATCGCCTGAATCTGGTCAGAAGTGACACCCTTATCAGCTTTGGTCAATTGCAACCAGACGGTAGTGCCGATTGGAATAGCTGCTGTACTAAGTGCGCTAAGTACATCGGCAGCAACTGCTGACGGGGTTGGTGCAGTGTTGCCCGACGCTGTTTTGTTAGTAAGTGCTGAGGAGTCCAGAATATATACAGGCATTAAAGCCAATCCATAGCCGTGCTGGTCATTTGTGCCTGTTATTCTGTTGGTTTCTTGTGCCGTTAAGGGGATATATTGACTGGAACCATCTGACTGGTTTAGGTTTCGCATACAAAAGGTGTAACCTTCGCTTTTGTACTTGTCTGCAATACTTGGTTTCATTGTACCATTATAGATAAAGCCTTTTGAATGCGGGTGCGCGACGGTTGAATATGCATGTTGTAACTCAGGTGTGTTGGTTATTTTGACATAGCCTGGATTATCTTTGGAGCCTAAAGCGGGTGCGTTACTCATAATAAAACCTCTAAAGTTAAGTGTCATTGATGTGGGAGTTGTAAAACCAAGTAATCGATTTGGTTGAATTAACTATAAAAGAGGTTTCTTTTACCAACTTGGTAAAAATGGGGGTTGAATTGGTATATGTTACTTACTCGAGTTTTATTTTCTTATTTTGATATGCGAAACGAAAAAGGCCGTCAAAAGACGGCCTAATATCAGCTTAACTGCTTTTTATTTTTGCTATTTTAGCGCTTGTGAAATTGTTTCGATCCAGAGGCCATTTTGGTCACTTGAGAATTGCCAGTTCATGATACCACCCAATTGAGAGGTATTTTGAATAGGAACAATGACCTCGTTAACTATGTTGCGTGCAGGCATGTACCCGGAACCGGCATCGTGCATAGAAACAGGGAAACCTGCCACTATTTTTGCTGGTGACATGTTCGGAAGTTTGGTGTAGTTGAGATACGAGCTGACTATCAGATCAGGGTTCGCGCTCCATGGTGGGTTGTTGTAGAACTGCACATTTAACCAGTCAATATCCTGGCCAGCCTGTTCTACCACCTCAATATAGCCAGCCATAGGACCGCCTTGTTCTAGGTAAGGGGGTTGAGGTGCATGAGAAATAATATAGTCGGGGCTGGGCAGTCGTTTTCTGAGCTCCTGAGTCAAAGATATTAAGAATTGTGCACCGTCGTACCCGGCATTACCCGTGAATGCTGCGGTGTCCTCGTAATCAATATCAATACCATCGAGTTGATGTTCTTTTACAAAATTTGCGAGAGAATCGGCCAGTCGAGGCGTGTCCTCAGACAGTGGGCGATAAGCGTTGAAATCCATGTCGCCGCCGCCAAAGGAAATCAGTACTTTCTGCCCTTTTTGTTGCATTGCCTTGATTGCCTCTATAGTGCTGCCTGTAAAGCTAGAATCAGTCGCTGCGATGGCGCCACTTAATACCAGGTTAAACGGATTGTCGTGTGATGAAGACAAGAATGCCAGATTCACGACATCATATGGTAGTTCGCTGGCGTTTATCAGTGGGATTGCGCCAGAATTGTAGTAGGTAATCGTTTTAGACATGATAGTTCCTTGTATATGTTTGACTGTAAGAGAGGGTGCGCAGTTAGCTTAGCTACACCAGCAATACCTGACTTGGTAAAAGTTACGACATTCAGTATGCAGACAACTCAATTTAACGTCTCGCAGGTTTAGAAAACGATGTTGCAATGCCTCGGCCATGACCTGCTTTCAGTCAGAAAAACTTAGCTGAGTCTGTGATAGATTGATATTACATATGATTACAAGATTTTGATTGAAAAAGCGGTTTAGGAGCTTAGTTTTTGTTCCTAAGCAACAAGGTCGGGCCATTTTTTAGCTGTCCTTGTTGCAGGATATTTGTTTTGCTGAGTTTGCGTTGTCGTTGTGCGGTAGTGAGTTAATTAAGGCGCTCTTTAAGCTGATGCAATCGTCTTTCATATTCCCCCATAATATTGCTCACTATCCAGCTGGCAATGACGCCACTGCCTACATGTGCTGCGCGAATAGCCTGATATTCGGGATAAGAATGCTGTAGCCACTCGATACCCGCGCTGATTGTACCACCGATGATCAGGCCTAATATACTGGCGTACTTGTTGTAAAAACCTCGCGCAGAGTCCATGGCTTCTTTGGCAATGGACAGATCTGATGTTTTTATTTCTTCCAGACCAAAATTCAGAATGCGGTTGGCAATAATCACGTCATCTCGCTGTGGGTTAGTAAAACCCGGGAAAAAAGCCAGAAACCTGGCGATAAGAGCAAGAGCCGTGGTTTTACGCGAGTAAAAAATGCTCAGACTGTCAGGGGGGGAAGTTTGTTCGCTTTCGGGCGGAGATGTTGCGACGGCTGCATGTAGCGCAGAGTTTTCTATGCTTGCATGTTCAGTATCATTGGTATTTTGGGTTGAATGCAACGAATCCATGAGCAATCCTTAAAATTTATCTGGTGTTTTAAATGTTAGTCTGTAACTTGCACAAAAACTTGGCCTTTTCTCAGTTCGTCAGAGGCAAGCTATGGCAAACGATAATTAGAAGAAAGTCCCTAATACATCTCCAGGGACCTCAACATCAACCTCGCCGTTATCAGGGTTAACCAGTACCATTAAGTCGGTATCATTGGGTGGATAGATGGTGGCTGATTCTGAATAATATTGACTGGACGACGGGTGGCTTTTACTAATACCTAATTTGCCAAATGTTTGCTCGGTTGTCGCAACCCATTTGCAAGCTATTCGCCAAACGCCATGTTCTTTTCTGGGGGCCGGTCTTCTTTGCAGGCTTAGTGTATACCCGTCAAGTTTAACGGGTGTCATGAGTACATTTTCGGTATGTTGACGCACATTTAAATCTGTCATTGCCTCTTGGTTAAACTGCATGGTTTTTATTGTTTCATAAAATTCATATCCTAAGCTCCTTCCGTACTCTTCAAGGATTTTAGGTCCGTTTTCTAACCAGTTCTTAACGGCATTGACCGATTTACTCTTACTCGTGAACTTTGAGGCAAAATCTACCCTGTTTTCATTTTTTAGCCGTTCCCTTAAATACTCTTCGTCTACTGCGATATGTTTCTCTATCGCATGCTGATTGCTGGCCTCTTGCTTACCATCACTAATTTCTCTGGCCCTAATGTGGTTTTTTATATCGGCTCTCTTATTGAATAATTCCGCGATTTCAAAATCGACAAAACTAGATTTTGCAAGGTTGTATATAAACTCTATTTCAGAGTCACTCAGAGTATGTTTTGGTTTTATTTTTCCGCTTTTCTCAAATCTGCGCCATTGTTCATTGAACTTCTTTAGGTCTCTATATTGTGATTCTGTTAGGACACGCTGAATAGGCGAGGCTTGAAGTGAGGGATTCTGGAAGAGAATAGGCTTTTCACTCGCTGCGTGATGGGTTACGACTTTTCTATTTGTCTCATTGATTGCGCTTTTTTTTTCAGAGATATACTTGTACATTTTTCCACCCCTCTTGTGGTGAGTTTTTAGTAAGAGTCTTGTTGAACGGTGTCGCTACTTAAATTGGCCCACTTTGATAACTGATCCAGGCTCGCATGTCGGGCTCTACTTAGTGGTTGTTTTATCTTTTTACTATAGAAAGTTTGCTGTCGGGAAAATTGGTAGAATGTGGCCGTTGATTGGTATTTCTAATGTAACTCATGCGGGTGGGGCGCTTGCTGGGCTTTATCGAACAGAATGCTCTCCTATTGACCTTGATACAAATGGCCAACCCCATTGTATTTGCGATTAAATTTTTGCTTATATACCCCGTTTAGTTGCCGCATGCCTTTTGACAGGTTGCCATTCGGGGTTTTTACGAGTAAGTGGAAGTGATTGGTCATCAGGCAATAAGCGTGGATCACCCAGTTAAAACGTGTACACACATCGCCAAGTAGGGTGAGGAACATAGCAAAATCGCCTTCCTCAGTGTAGATAGCTTTGCGCTCATTGCTTCTTTAAGTCACATGATATAAAGCCCCAGCAAATTCCATTCGTAAAGGTCGGCTCATTGATAAAACATCAAAATAAAAAAGGTTAGCTAATCTAAGGATAGCTCACCTTTTGGATCGTGTACGATGCAAGACCTGACCCCGTATTCAATTAGCTCTTGTTTACTTATACTCTTTACTCAGTTGGGTGTTAACTCTATTTCCCCATTCCCTTGCTCCGCTCGTGCCTCCTCTTCTTTTTTTATTTTCTCCAGATACATCCGATTAATTCGTTGGTCACGATAGTACAAAGCGGACATTCCGCTTGACACCAATTCATGGTACGTTTTTAGTACTTTGTCTTTCCATGTTTGACAGTCGTTTGTTATCAGAGAATATTTGGACTCGTCATAATGTAGCCATATGGCTTCAACTAACATTTTTTCGTCATATATCAAGTCGCCTTCCCCGAGTTGTTTTGACCAGTGAGACTTTGACACGTCCTCAGAGTACAATTCTCCTGGCCCTCTCATATCATGGTTTTTTGAATGAAAACCTATATTATCAAATTTACCCGTTGGTAAATCCTGTACCTCTTTAAATATAAAATGTGCATGGTACAGGTGCGTTTTCCCCTCTAACTTCGGTAGTCCTCCGACCATATTATTCGGAACATTTTCATTCCCGTTCCCAAGCCGCCTGTGCGCGACATATGCAGGCGGGTCTACAATCGTCTTAGACTCCCGTATATATCCTAGTTTGTTTATACTTGGTATGTATGCCCAAAAATACGTTTTACCATCGTGTGTTTTGTTAGGCCGCTCTTCATCGTATACCGTTACTATATTTTCGCCTTTTCTGTATTTACCCTTAGTTTTGTTTAAGTTGTAATCTCTTAATGCTCCTGCCTCGCGAGTTATACGCGGTTTTGGCAACATATTAAGTTGTACTGGCAGTAATTTTTTCTTCAGTTGGTGTCTCCCATGTTTTATTTCTTTAGTACTATGTCCTTGCGTAATTTGCCGTTGCTTAAGAAAACTACACTCTTTTGTCTTTGTTTTACTAAATTCAGCGTACATAAATATTCCTTAACTCTTGAAACTGTTTATCTGAATTGTTGACGCGGTCCGGGCTACCGTTGCACATTGAGACATGTCGATAGGATCTGGTCCTGCATTGTACACGCACCCCACCCACAACCCCTTAACCTCGTGGCCAAGTTCACTACTAAACCCTTGCTCCACACTCGCTGTCACATCCTGCGTTACGCCTGCGCTTGCCCAACTGAGCCAACGTTTAACGTAATTAGCAATACCTGCCAAGGTGGTACCTAGCTCACAAAGCAGCTTAAATTTGTTAAAGTGGTTTACTCAGGTTTTCCAGGCGAGTGTTAAGTTTGGTGCTATCCGGTATCCCACAAAATTGTCTGGAACAATTTTGAACAGCGTAGCCGGCCCGAAGGGCACAGGGCAGGAAGCCCGGAGTAACAAATCGAACCCTGCATCTTTAACTCTCCCTTTATAGGTTTTAAACGGGGCTTTGGTTGTGAAACCGCCATAGCCAGCTACTCCTGCCCACCCAAACGCAGCGCCATATTCCCCCACTCTGTGGCCTGTTGCTCAAGCTTTGGATCGTCATTTACCGCTACGCCATTGACCTCATTGGTAGGCTTGACCATCCCCAGCGCCTGCTGTGCAATATGCCCCAGTTCATGGGGCAGATGTTTCTCCTGACCGGGCGACAGATAAATATCACGTCCTTGTGCATACGCGTGGGCTTGTACCTGTGCCGGTTTGGGCGAGTTATAATGCACCCGCACATTGGCCAGATTCACGCCGGTAAGCTTTTCCATGCCCCGCCTCAGACGGGGCGGCAGGGCGCGGCTGACAGGTTGAATGCCCGTTGTTGTACGTCGTTGTGCTGGTCCTTGAGTAACGGGGCGAGCAAAGCGGTTTTGCTTCACCTTAAGTTGATAAAACGCCATGGGGTTATCCCGTGTTTGCTGGATGTATTTACTATAGATGAGCGGTTTAGAGGGAGATTGGTAAAAAAGCGCCAGTGGTTGGTACTTTTCAGTAAGTTAAAATTATATTCAGACTTTGCTGGTTCATTGCTCTCTCACCCTGTCTCTGGAGAGGTTTGGGGCTGATAGAGATTTACAGGCAAAAAAAGACCCGAACGGGTCGGGTACTTTGGCTGGAACTCGTTTCTGCATTATTCCGTCGCTTCCACTGCCTCAGTTGCTATTTGCTCCGCCAAGTCAGGAGTTGTATTTGAGGGCGAGTTAAAGGCTTGCTGATACACGCTCTGATCTGCCGCAACAACGGCATTTCTGGCGACATCTTCGGCCTCAAAAGGTGTGGTAGTGGCGTATCCGGTGGATTGTGCTGCCGTGTCAGCATCGGCTTGTGCTACCGCCTGGGTAGCTTGCTGCTCGGCGCCGTTCACTGCTTGATCGTATAAATTACTCATGGCTGATTTTCCTTACGTATGGTTAAGTTATGCACTATGCAGTGCGTCGAATGGGCCTTCCACCCAAATATCGTTTTGTGTGAATAAATTCAGTAGCTCCAGGGGGCGGGAGCTGGCCAGCTCAGCGAAAGAGGTTTCCCAGATATTGCGCTCAGAACGTACTTTGATCAGTTTATGCTTATCCTGCTGCCAGTTCAGGGGCAGAAACACGCATTTTTCTTTGGGTTTTTGTCCGTATAATTTGTCTCTGGCCGAGAGAAATACGAGGTTACGCTTGTGTGTTTCTGTCAGCTGAGATTCCTCAATACAGTAGCGTAGTGAGGCTCTGAACCAGGCGGGAAAAACGCTGCGTTCTGGTATCGATAAGTTTTCGGGCAGGGAAGGCTCTGCGTCGCTGAGCTCCTGTTCGTCGGACTGATTATGCCAGGTTTGTAAGGCATCGATACTCAAGCTTCTGAACTGAAGTATAGGTAGCGAGTCAATAAATGAGCTCATATCTGATTGTTTACTGTGCCTGAAGTGTTCAAAGGCCAGGTGTAACTGGCTGAGTGCACTCAGCCGAGCAATCACCAGCTCTGGTCGGTTTAACCCCAGCAACTGAATACTGTTCTGGCCTTTACTGAGCTGCTTTAACCTGTCTTTGTCCAGTGAATGAAACCAACTCGTAAACTCTGGTAATTGATGAAAGTCAGGTGCGTGACGCAAAATGTCCGGGTGTGACCAGATTTCTTTTGCTACGCCGTCAAGGTGTAATGTACGGGTATCCATTAAAAAGGCGGCCAGTAAATCAAAAGGGTATGCACGGCCGGTTACAGGGTCAAAGCGAATAAACAGTCTGGGGTCTTCCTCATAGGGGTTGATGAGCAGCGGTTGTTCCTGTTCAATACTGATCGCAGGCAGACGCAGACCTGCCAGTGGAAATCGTCCGCCTTTATGCTGTTCATGGCATGCCTCGCAGACAAATAGCAGGTTTCGCTGTTCATAGGCTTGTGAGTAGTAGGGAGAACAAGTGGTAACCGTACTTTGTCCGGACTCCTGCTCTGTTTCCAACAGCTCTACAGGGCGAAAGTGTCCGACTTTTCCTCCATCAGTTGCCGACAAATAGCTTTCGCAGTAGGCGCAGCACCCCCGATTAAGCTGTGCCAGATATGTCCTGAGGTGCGCAGAACTGAACAGTGAGGTATCAAAAGCCGCGTAGTTAAACCCGCTTGTCACGACATCCTTGCCCAGCTCGTCGGTTCTGAGTGTAATAAACACCAGATTGTCTACCAAGTCTGCAGCATAACCTTCATCAATGAGTTGCTGGCGGTCCTGAGTTGTCAGTGTGTGGTACTTTGGTGCGTCCGCTAATCGTGATACCAGCTCTTGCATTTGCCTGTTTGCCGCATTCACTTTTACTTTTTCATCGGGTAACCAGGTGAGCGGGCTAAAGTTAATTCTGATCATGACGAGGTAGCTCCTTATCTTATGATTTAACCCTCGGGTGTTTCTGTGCTACGTTGCATGACTTCACTTTGAAAAGCCTGATTTTGTTGCATCAGCTGAGCCTCCATGTTCTTAATGGTCGTTTCCATGGCTTGCTGAGCTGCCTGGGCACTTTGTTGAGCGGCCAGCTCTTGTTCCGTGTAAACTTGTTTCATATGAATGTTTTGCTCTTCCAGATAAGTTACCTGAGCGTTGAGCATTTGTTCCTGATTTGGCTCTGCCTGAGTCGTCTCGTCATTCAATGTGTGAGGTGACGCGCTGACAGCCTCGCTTGCCAGTGCGTGATTAATACGGGCCAGATGTTGACGCGACTGATCAACAAGCTGAGATGACTGCTGTAAAGACTGATCTATGGTCTGCCGGGCACTGGCTAGCATGGCGTCTATGTCTGACAGAATAGTGTTCAGCTGTGTAGGCATAACGACTTGGGTTAACTCACCAAGCGCGGCTTTTTTCTGTTGTGCTGGGTTCATGTTAGTTTCTCCGGTTAGGCGGCCGTCGGCCAATGGTTAAATAGGCTCAGGCAGCCCTGACTGTCTACGTTGAGCAAGGCTTCACTGTTGTGTAATTTAAATAAATAGTGACGACAAAGCCCGGCTTGACACACAAAACTGTCACTGGCTAAGGCATTGCTCAGAGTGGTTTGAAGTGTGCTTAAGTAATCATTTGCAGCCTTTACCAGATCGTCAGTATGCAAGTCGATATTGAGTACAATATTGAGTAGCCCAGCGCTGAAACTACTGAATCCCAGGTTATTGCCTCCTTCATGCCACTGCTTTATTGCGTTGTGCAGGTCAATGGCCTGTAGCTCAAAGGTCACAATCGGAGAGTCGAGGTTGCTGTTTACTACTGGCGCCAGTATGTCAACAAGGTGATCGGGTGTACCGGGCATTTCTTTTTTGTTGTTTTTCCATGCCAGATAAATGCAAAAGTAGTGGGCAAATTCGCTCAGGCTTTGTGCTTGTTGTGTTGCCCACTGGCAGGCAGGGATCACTGTCTGGTTTGATAGATCATACACTTGCTCACAGTAGCAGATAACGCTGTATAATGTGAGCTGATCATGGAACGAAGCGCCCCAGCCCAGCGTGTGATAGTTGAGATTATAGCGTCGGTAAAAAAGGGCTATTTTGTTTAAAATGGCACTGTCTACCAGGCGATATTTGGCCAGAATGCTTGCCAGCCTGGCTTTGTCTGTTTCTGAATCCCGGTTACTGAATGTTGCCAGATCCCTGAGGTCGTTGGTACTTAGCTCCAGGAGCTTTTTGATGTCGACAGACAGGGGGATCTGATGTAAATACAGCATCGTTGAGTTCATTAGTCCCAGATACAGTTGCTCGATAAATTGCGCTTCTGAGGTGAAACTAAGTACCTCACTTTGTTGTATGAGTGCATCGGTGCTGTGTGCACCCTGATTAAGAAACTGGATCAGGGTCTGCGTTTTATCAGCAAACTGGTCAAGTTGCTCAATCTCTTTATTGTTCACAATGATCGTCATATTCGTCTCCTTAGTCGCCGTTAGCCTTGTATTTGTTCAGCTAACTGCCACCATCGGGAAAATTGTCGAGCAGGTTACTGGCTGAACTACCTACCGCACCAAAGTTTTTGGTGCCATTTTCTACCATTTTATTTGCGGCTTCGATAATGCCAGCGTAATCACCGACTGAGCCGGTGGCCAACATCTGAGAAATGGCGACCCCCATAGCCGTTGTCGCCATTGTATTGATATTTCTTAGGTTATCGGTGGCATCCTGGATAGCTATGGCAGTTGATTGTGAAACCGACTGATAAGCCTTGCCGGCGCCGGAGAGTTTGTTTAGCTCGCCGTTCAGACTGGCGTTTTTTAACACATCCAGTGAAGTCTGTGTCGATGGCCCGACATTTGTTAACTCGTTCATATGCTGTGCCTCTGTTGGTTACTTTTTGCAGTGCGCATCTTTATGACTTAGCTGGAGTCTGCGAATCGTCTTGTTTCTTCTGCGAATCGTCTTGTTTCTTTAGAAGCTCCTTTACTAACGCTTCTACCTGACTTGGGTCCGGTTTCACTTCTGGCGTCGGTTTCTTTGTAGGTGGTGGTGGCGACTGCTGGAGCATTTTTGCACAGCTCGCGGCTGCGGCAGCTGAAGCTGAAGTTTGTGCATTTTGCTGCGCAGAAACGGCATTAAACATCGACATACCTATGGTTTCGCTCGCAGTAACATTGAGCATTCCCATAGACTGCATAGGTGCAGAGCCCATTAGCAAAGTGTTTATTTGATTCACCGAATCGGTGATTTGATCGTTTATAGTACTCATAATAACTTCCTTAGTTATCCAGATTTAATGGCAGCGGCACCGGCTGCGACCATGAGTGTGCAGCATTGAGCAACAGCAGCGCTGGATGTCAGCTGGCTGCGTGCTTCATTTTGCACCGCATTTTCCATCAACAACGAAATAGAATGGCCCATGGTTGTTGATGCGACAGCGAGTGAAAACCCGTTGGCTTCAAGTGTGTTTAACACAGCGATTCCTCATTAAACTCTCTCAGATGACGCTGACCGAAATGGTACTGATACGATTAGTATCAGTACCCAGGCGGCTTGCTTAACGGAAAACCTTGTGAATGCCTTCTGCCGTTGTTGCCGTATTGACGCTCATGAGCGTATCAACACCCTGAACCAAAGCAGCTTGGGCAGTAACCGTATTATTTTGCTGGCTGGTCGTGGCGTTGTGTGCTGCGTTTGACAGCGCCTGGCTGGTTGCAATCATAAAGTTACCAGTTGCAATAGCAGGTGCATCACCCAATACTTTAGTGTTCACTTGTGAGACAGAATCAGTAATTTGACTATTTACAGCGGTTGGAAATGCCATAACTATTTTCCTTTTAAAGTTTTAATAAATAGGCGTTATTGCCTGGTTGTTTAAGACTGAGAAGAGACCGCTACGCAAAAATTTTGCTGGTCGCAACGCCAGTCGTTGCAGTGTCAATGGAGTAAAGAATATTTACACCCATTGTGGTTACCGCTTGGGCGGTAATATTTGCCTGTTGCTGTGCTGCCGTTGCATTATGTGCTGCGTTGGCAAGCGCCTGAGAGGTCGCCTGAAACAAGTTACCCATAGCAATGGACGGTGCGTCGCCCAGTACCTGTACATTGGCTTGAGTAACTGAATCGGTAATTTGACTGTTTACTGCGGTTGGAAAAGCCATAGTGTCGTCCTTATTTTTGTTTTCAAATTAAGCCTGGTTGTTACCGGCCTTATTCTGGGTGTCGTAAACCTGCGCTTTGTAATTGCAGTTGCGCCATTTCAGTTTGTCGCTACGCGCAACCACGGATGCAAAGTGCATTAGTTGCCTAACCCTGCGACAGGTTGTTTCTGCGGTTGCAGAATGCGTTTGGTCGCAATGCCTGTGGTCGCTGTATCAATTGAGTACAGGGTTGTAACACCCATAGTGGTTGCAGCTTGTGCAGTCATGGCTGATTGCTGCTGCGCAGACGTAGCGTTGTGCGCAGCATTGGCGAGTGCCTGAGACGTTGCCTGAAATAAATTCCCCATAGACATAGCGGGTGCATCACCTAGTACTTTGACATTGGCCTGTGTGACGGAGTCTGTGATTTGATCGTTAACTGCGGTTGGAAATGCCATAATTTCACCTATTTGCTTAGAGTTTTTGAATAAAATACAAGTTTGGTGTCTGGTTCATCATGCTTTGTGGAGTCGCCTAAACACTGAGGTCAGTATAGAAAAAGCCAGGTGTCAGGAATTGGCAGGAACACGTGACTTGATTGGTAAAATCGTGGTGATAAGTTGGTAAAACGGTTGATTGCGGTGTGTGCTGATTCCAAAAGCAATCAGCACAAGGCTTACTCATTGACTAATGCTTGGTGCGCTGGTCGCGGTACACACCCGGACTGACACCAACGACCGATTTAAACTTTCTGACAAAAAAGCTCAAGTCAGAGAAGCCAACATCGTCACACACTTCTGTCACCTGACTGTAGGGATCTTCACGTAGCAGTGTCATCGCCGTTTTGATTCGGATTCGTAGTAAGGTTTGTTTAAACGATTGGCCCACATAGCGTTTAAATAAGAACGATAAATGTGACGGACTAACACATGCATAACTTGCAACTTCGCTCAGGCTCAGTGGTTTTTTGAAGTTTTCATCTATGTATTGCAGCGCACGGGCCAACGCTGGGTGAGGTTTATTGGCAGCTTGTAGTTTGAGAAGCGGGGCGGTGAACTGCTCAGTGCCTGTGCTTTGGGGCTCAAATGAAAGTTCATTATCACAGGCAATGAGCGACTGAATTAACGTGGTGAATTCATTGCTCACTCGCTTCGATGGGGCGTTATCAGGTACTTCGGGGTATTGGCTGTGCGTATCGTTCATGGCCGGAAAAATGCTGATGAGTAGTTGTTTGGTGATCTCCTGTTGGCCACTCAAGAATGACAGCTTGTCCAGGCAGCGTTTAAGCTGTTTTGCATTATGCGGCCAGTTATAAGCCGTTAGTGTTGCCATTGCTTGTTTGTCTATTTGCAGGTTTTCTACATGCTGACAGGTTTCTTTGTAATGGCTTATCAAATCGGGTATATCTTCCTGGCGCTCAGCTAGTGATGGAATACTCAGCTCAAGGCAATGGTAGTGCAACCAGCTTAAAAATGAACTGTGTTGTGGTTCTATTAAGGCTTGGTCATGCTTTTGGGTGGAGGTAGAAGTAATGAGTCTTGGAGTCGCGGAAGCGGTGTTCAGGTTAAGCCAGTAGTCTTTAACAGCTTCGGCTTGTTCGGGAGCCAGTGCATCTATATTCTTCAGGTAAAGTGTGCCATCGCGTGTTTGTGAGAGCAGAGATTCTAGTTTTGTAACTGCGCAACTGTCATCCCAATGATTCACACAAGAGACAACCAGTGGATGAGAGTCTGTTTTTCCCAATTGATGTAGATGACTTACCGCTAAGTGTTTACCACTGCCAGGTTGGCCATTGATGTGGACCGGCAAGTTACACTGGGCAAGTAAAACGATTTGCTGTTTTAGTTTAAAAAGTGCGTCACTACTGCCAATCCAGGGCTGTGCCTTTGGTGTTAGTTTCAAAAGTGTAGACATGGTATTTCCTTGTTTTCAGGTTATGTGAAAACATGCACTTCCAGCAAGTGCTGGAGGTGCATGCCGTGTGGTCAAGGAAAATGTATTTTTTTATGCGCCCCGATATTGGGTCAGATACTGGTCACTTGATTCGGGCAATTATTAGGATGATGGTGTCTGGGGTAGGTGTACCAGCTGAAGTCACTGCGTGTTGTCTGGCTCTTGAGTGCTTCCTGAACCAGAGGGTGTACAAAGCAAAAGTGCTCATCACTTTGTGTGACCAGCCCGCTGCAGAGCATTTTGTGTAATACACATAGCGGAGCGCGAATATTCTCGTTGTCGTTGAATTGTTGTAATTGATGCGTGTTGAAACACAGCCCCAGACTGGCAGCAAACTTAAGCGTATTGGCTACTTCACAAGGCATTGAGTTTAAGCAATTGCGGGCAAAGTGTTGTAATGCGTCGGGCAATGCGACGACTGGATCTGGGTGAGACAAAAGCTGTTTGAGGAAATAGGGGTTGCCTTGCGCACGAGTTATGGCATCAGTTGCTCGGTCCCTGTGTTTGTCGGGCACTCTGCCCTGGCTCAATAATGTGTGATTAGCAATTTGCACCATAGCGTCCAGATCTAATGGTTTTAGAATGATAGTGTGGGCATGGCTGAGCCATTTTGGTGGGTGGATAAAGGTTTGTTTTTGTTGCGCCGAAATAATAAAGGTGATTGCTAGTTGAGCGCCGCACGAAGTGAACAACTGAATGAACTGGAGTGCTTTGGTTGTTAAGTTGTGCGCACCATCAATCATAATCGCTATTACCCCTTTGTGATGTGCATAAGCGAGCAGATTCTGTGCAACTTGTTTATCTAATTGCTTGATTCGAGTTTTGGTTAACAGAGCCAGCGTATCTGTTTCATTCTGGTTTAAGTCGCAGCCTAACCATTGACGCAGGCGCAGCGAGCAGAGCGCACTGCTGGCTACCAGGTCTATTTTATGGCGAATGTCATGGCCTGGAGTCTTATCATTGACAGACATGAGTGCCCTGACAAAATACAAAACGGAGAATGGAGACTGAGTGCGCTCGGTAAAAGCATCACATGAAAAAGTAAGGCTGCGCCTGCCTGCTGTGGTCAGCTGTGCGGCAAAAGCCGTCAGCAGGCTGGTTTTCCCAGCGCCTGTCATCCCCTGTAAGTAGAGTGTTTGTAGTGAACAGAGGTTAAGTGTCTGGTTGAGCATTGAATGGAGGTGATTGAGTTCCCACTCTCTGCCGTAGCAAGGGTTGGGCATATCTTTCACCAGATGACGGTAAATCCAGGGGGGGGCATCTGTATCGTTAATGAGTGTGTCAATACTGACCTGAAAGTAACTAGCAAGGCTTTGTATGGTGCGACATAGTACTTGTTTCCCTGCTTCTGCACGTTTTATTGTGGAAACCGAAACAGGTAAACGCCTATTACTGCACTCTTGGGCTAGTTTTTCCCGGCTAAGTGCTTTTTTTTCTCAGCAAACGCAGAGTTGTTTTGTTTACCGCAATTCTTCCGTGGCTGGAAGTGTACATAGTTAGCTCCTTTATCTTGAGATTGATTATTACGACATTGTTACTATTTAATTATTTACCACCTGTGTCTTTGAGTTTATTTTTATGTTAATGGGTTTGGTATTACAAGTTGTTACACCTGCTTTTAGCAAGTCACACAGAAGATGTGACATGTTAGCCAGCTTATACGCGCTCGCTTGGCCTCTGTATTGCTGATTTAATTGCTAGCTCAGACCATTCTTTGCACGCTCTTTAATCACAATTAAAAATGACATGTTTAAAGATTTTTAAATTTTCTTGATCTTTGTTTCACAAGGTTGCGTATTGCTCGAATGTTGACCACCTTGATGGAGAAAATCGTGAAAGTACTAATAAGAATAATGTTGATCAGTACCCTGGCCTTGCTCGCGGCCTGTTCCGACGATGATCATGAAGTCGTAACAACACCACCACCAGAGGAGAATTCGGTTTATGATGCTGCTAGAGCAGCTGGCAGTTTTAACACTCTGGTGGCGGCCATTGATGCTGCAGGCCTGACAGCCACGCTAGATAATACGGACAGTACGTTTACTGTGTTCGCCCCAACCGATGCAGCATTCGCTGCACTGGGAGAGTCGGCCATAAATGAGTTACTGGCGGACCCAGACACACTGGGCAAGATTTTGACCTACCATGTTCTGGCATCTGAAGTGAAAGCCGAGACGGCGCTTACCTTAGCCGGGCAAACGACAGAAACAGTAAACGGTGCAAAGCTTGCCTTGTCTCTGTCGGGCGACAACCTGCTCATAAACACGGCGACGGTGACACAAACAGACATAATGACCGACAACGGTGTGATCCATGTCATCGATGCTGTGTTAATGCCCCCCAGTGATGCAACCTCAACAGCGAACATTGCACAGGTAGCGACTCAGGCTGGTAATTTTACAACCCTTCTGAAGGCCGTCGAAACAGCCGGTTTGACCAGTGCCCTGACCGGTAGTGATGATCTGACTGTGTTCGCGCCTACTGATGCTGCGTTTGCAGCGTTGGGTACCAAAACCATCAATACCTTGCTGGCAAACCCTGAAGTGTTGGGCAGTATACTTAAACAGCATATTGTGGCAGGTAAAGTCGACTCGGTGACGGCCATGTCGCTCAACGGTAAAAACGCGACAACCCTGGAACAAAATCAGCAAAGTGTGGCAATTGATGCTGCCACAGACATGCTGAAGTTTGCAGGTGTAACGGTAACGCAAACTGATATACCGGCCTCAAACGGTGTGATCCACGTATTAGATGCGGTGGTTGTTGGCGATATCAGTGTGCCGGAATCGCTGGGCCTCATTCCTGAGGTAGCTGCAGGTGCAGGTTCCTTCAATACCTTATTGAGTTTGGTGACAGCAACGGGCCTGGACGCAACACTGGGCGACCCGACTACCAAATTCACCGTTTTCGCGCCCACTGACGCGGCGTTTGCAGCCCTTGGCCAGGCTACACTCGACGCATTGGCCGCTGACACCGACAAACTGAAAGACATTCTTCTGTATCACGTTGTTGCAGGGCAGAGTGTAATGTCAGACACCGCTGCTGGTATTGCGTCCTCTGCAGACAACATGGTTGCGATGGCGAATACTGATAAGAGTGCGCTAAGCATTGTGGATAGCATGCTATTCATCAACGACGCGGTGATCCGCACTGCCAATGTAAAAGCAGACAATGGCGTTATTCATGTGCTCGACAAGGTGATCATGCCGCCAATGGATAAAATGGCGACAGACAAAACCATTGTCGATGTAGCGATGGAGACAGATGATTTGTCGACGCTGGTGACTGCACTTCAGACTGCCAATCTGGTCGATGCTTTGTCAGATACTACTAAGCAATTTACCGTCTTTGCGCCAACCAATCGCGCATTTCAGAAGATTCCCGCGGCCGATTTAAATGCTCTGCTGGCTAACCCAGCAGGCCTTACTCAGGTGTTGACTCAGCATGTGCTGACACTGGAAGCCTCTTCTTCTTTGGCTTTCAGCCTCAATGGTAAGCAGGTAGAAACGTTGGCCACCAATATGCTGGACCTCAAGGCTGTTGACTTTGTATCAACCGCCAACACAGACACTGATATGGTTGCCTATGACGCGATGAATCAAAGATTGGTCTCTGGTAATGGTGCAGCGATGGCTGGCAAAACGCTGTACGTATTTGATGACGACCTGACGTTCGCAAATAGCCAGTGTGTTGATGCATGCGCTACCAACTGGCCACCTGTGATTGCAACGCAAGCGCAGATAGCTAATATTCCGGGCTTGTCGCTGATCGCAAGATTAGATGGCAGCATGCAAGCCGCTTATCTGGGTCGTCCTCTATATATGTATGCTCAAGACGTAAATGCGGGCGATGCAATGGGACAAGGGGTTGGTGGAAAATGGTGGCAAGTAAGTCTACCTACCTCTGGGTTGCAGGTCGAGGGTAGCAACATCACCCAGGTTGATATTTATACCGCAAACGGAGTGGTTCATCTGATTGATACCGTGATAACCACCGTAGATTAATTCCCTTCCTCACTTCTTTCCTATGAGGTTTGGCGCAACGCCCTGAGTTGCGCCTTTTTTATTTGATGACTATTTGTCCAGCGTCAGGACTATTCGGCCATTTATTTCGCTGTTTAGCATTTGATCAAATACATCGTTAATGGCTTCAAGCGGTTGAGTCTCAATAATGGCTTTAACTTTTCCTTGCGCAGCAAATTGCAAGCACTCTATGAGATCCTGGCGTGTACCCACAATGCTACCCACAACACTGACGCCTTTGAGTACAGTATCAAAAATGGGAATTGGCATATCCTCTGGAGGCAGGCCAACAAGCACGCAGACACCGCCTCGTTTAACACTGTGAAAAGACGAGGTAAAAGCGGATTTAGAAACTGCGGTACAGACCACAGCCTGAACACCACCGAGCTGAGATTGTATGGCTTCAGCGGGATCCTCTTTGGTATAGTCGATAACCAAGTCTGCACCTAAAGTGTGTGCCAGTGAAAGCTTCTCTTCACCGCTGTCTACCGCTACCACATTCAGGCCCATGGCTTTCGCGTACTGAATGGCCAGATGGCCCAAGCCGCCAGCGCCAACAATGGACACCCAGTCGCCAGGTTTTGCACCAGACACTTTGAGTGCTTTATAGGTAGTGACACCGGCACAAAAGAGGGGTGCAGCTTCGACAAAAGGCACATTATCGGGGATTTTAACAACATAATTAGCGTCAGCTTTGGTAAATTGCGCATAACCCCCATCAACAGAGTAACCACTGTTTTGCTGCTGCGGGCAGAGGTTTTCGTCCCCTTTAAGACAATGCTCACAGTGACCACAGGCGCTGTGTAACCAGGGCACACCGACGCGGTCTCCAAGCTCAAGATGGGTCACATCGTCTGCTTTTGCTACTACGGTACCAACCCCTTCGTGGCCTGGGATCAGAGGGAGTTTTGGTTTGACTGGCCAGTCTCCGTGGCAGGCATGCAGATCGGTGTGACAAACCCCACATGCAGCAATTTCAACCAGTACTGAGCCGGGCGATAAAGTTGGTTTTGGAACAGTTTGGATCTCTAACGGTTGTTTAAAGGCATGGACGAGTGCGGCTTTCATTTGCTTCTCCCTGATAGGTGTTTGCCATGAGTATAGTGATTTGTACCTGTCATAATTTGATCCGGCGCAAATTCAGCACCAACAAAGTCAGCAATTTGCTGCGGCCATCTTTTATCGACTTTCAGTTAGAATGTAACGATTGTCATACACTGCGCCCAAGATATCTGTGCGTTTTTCAAATGAGCGACTAAACTTCATGAAAAATAGCAGCTTGTGTCACCAACAGCTGGGTTAAGCTAAAGTGATCAAGCCTGGTTTAGGTAATTAAATAGGTACGTAAGCCACTGTAATTTACCCCAGCCAATTGCTGAGTTAGCATTTGGCGTATGCTCTGAACGGCTACTTATCGTTATTTTTATGCTGTTCAACGCCTATGGGTTCTGGCACAACGGTTGTCTAAACTCAGCCATGGGTAATATTATCGTTACGCATATGTTAAATTTGTGATTGGTTTTGCTTTATTTTTTAGTGCTTTGTGTTAGCATCAAGAGGTAAATCATCAAACAGGAACCTGACAGCCAATTGTTTAAACGGCTTAGCAGAAGATAAAAACAACATTAGGGAATGGTATTTTTAGTTCAGTTGTCGTCCCGCTAGATTAACACTATCAGAATATTTTAGCCTGATTGAATGCAATAGATTTAGATTGTTTTCAAGGATAATCAAAGTTTTATGTTTTTCAGGCGAAAAGGTGTAGTTGATTAGCATAGCTTGCGGTTTTAAGCGGTTAGTTAACCTTTAAAACCACAATGACCCTGTGCTGCGTTTTCGCGGTTAGGTGTGATCGGACAGGTCATACTTTGTCATTGTGTTTATGTAATTAATTGGTTTTTGCCAATTTTACGGATCGGACAACTGTACTCAGCCTCGATAGCGGCACGGCGTTGTATTGCCTGCTCAGGGTCATTGAGTCAGATGTTCTGGTCAAAGGAACTTACTCAATAAACCTTGTATGGGTATGGCATGAATAACGATTTAGTGGCTACATTAGTGACATTGGCCCGGACACGTGGCGATGACATTGCATATCAGTATTTCTTCGAAGACAATCAACCGGCAGTTTCCCTGAGCTACGCAGAGCTCGACCTGAATTCCAGACGGATCGCGGCACGCTTGCTGACTTACTTTGAAAAAGGCGACAGAGCTTTGCTCTTGTACAACTCAGGGTTTGAGTTTGTAGAAGCGTTTTTTGCCTGTCTGTACGCTGGCATTGTGGCCGTACCGGCATACCCGCCAAAAAAGAACCAAAATACCGACCGCCTGAGAAGCATTATTGAAGACGCCGGTGCAACGGGTGCACTGACCAGCAACAAGATCTATGAAATTGCACAGCCGCTATTTGAAGCCGAGGAAAGTCTGAGCAATGTGTCTATCATTGCCACCGATGGTGAGGGGGTTGAGCTGGTCGAGCCCATGGCCTGGCAGGATATCCAGATTGCGTCACAAGACCTGGCTTTTTTGCAGTATACCTCCGGCTCGACGGGGAGCCCCAAGGGGGTAATGGTCAGCCATGGCAACATCATGGATAACGAAGAAATGATGAAGCTAGCCTTCGGCCACAGTGCGCAGACGCCCATTGTAAGCTGGCTCCCACACTTTCATGACATGGGGCTGATCTTCGGTATTTTGCACCCTATATACATAGGTGCACCAGCCGCGCTAATGAACCCGACATCGTTTTTACAAAAACCACTGCGCTGGCTGAAGCTGCTGAGTGAGACCAAAGCCGTTACCTCCAGTGCCCCCAATTTTGCCTACGACCTGTGTGTAGACACAATCAAAGAAGAAGAACTGGCAAACTTAGACTTATCGCATTGGCAAAGCGCACTCAATGGTGCCGAGCCGGTTCGGGCCAGTACCCTTGAACGCTTTTACCAGAAGTTCAAACGTTGCGGCTTTCGTCGTGAGGCTACGGCACCCTGCTACGGTATGGCTGAAACCACCTTGTTTGCAACCGGGGGTCGTTTGTTGACTACGCCAGCGGTCCTTACGCTTGACAGTAAAGACATGCATCAGGGCAAAGCGTCGTTGTTAAATACGCAGTCCGCAAGCCGTGCTACGTTTTACGATCTTGATATAGCCGAAGCGACTCAGACAGATAATCAACCCTATTATGCGGTGTCATGCGGCGGTACCTGGCATGGCCACACATTGGCCATCGTTGACCCGAATACAAAACAACGCTGTGAAGACGGACACACCGGTGAAATTTGGGTGAAAGGTGCAAGCGTTGCGCAGGGCTACTGGCGCAAGGACGAGCTGACCGAGGAGATTTTTAAGGCGCGCATTGCTGATGACAACGACGGGCCTTATTTGCGAACGGGCGATTTGGGGTTTGTCTACCAGGACGAACTCTATGTAACCGGGCGCGCTAAAGATGTGATGATTTTCCGCGGTAAAAACTACTATCCGCAAGATATAGAGCTGACTGTGGTGGAAGCCCACAGCGCTATGGACAACAACGGAGGCGCCGCGTTTTCTTGTTTATCAGAGCAAGGAGAGGAACGTCTGGTTATTGTGCAGCAGGTCAAGCGTACCGCTGTGCGCAAACTGAACGAGCAGGAGATCTTTGCAGCGATTACGGCTGCGGTCACTGAGCAACATGGTATTACCCCGTATGAGGTGGTGTTGATCAAGCCCGGGCGGATCCTGAAGACCTCCAGTGGCAAAATTCAACGACAGGAAAACAAACGTCACTATCTTGCCGATACTTTCGATGTACTGGCGCGCTCACGAGCACCGCAAGTGCAACCAAAGAAGATACAAGATAACAGCAAAGTAACTGATTATTCGGGCGTCGAAGCGGCGTTACGTAAAGTTTTGCAGGAAGTCGTAGGGCTGGAAGTCGACCGTCAACCTGGTAGCCTGGATATTGACGCCACCTTTTTATCTTTGGGTGTAGACTCAATGAAGGCAGTGCGGATTTCCGGCGAGCTGATGGAGCTACATGACATAGAGCTCGAAGCAACGGTACTGTATGAGTATCCGTCAATTGCTCAGCTGGCTCATCATTTAAGTCAATTTGAATCGATACGTGAGCGCCTGAGTTGTGATAGTCACACTACGTCTGAGTACAATGCAACGCCCTCAGAGAGTTCAGAAACCAGTACACAAGGTGATGCTTCGACTAGCGAGAGTGAAGGTGACACCGATGTTGCTGTAATTGGTATGGCGTGTCGCTACCCGCAAGCCGCAGACCTCAATGGGTACTGGCAGTTGTTGACTGATAAGCGCGATGCCATCAGTGTACCCGATGCCGTGCGGCAGGCTTTATGTCCGGCACTGAGTAAGACCCGGTTGGGTGGTTACCTGAGTGACATTGAGCAGTTTGATGCCGGACTTTTTGGTATTTCACCGGCAGAGGCCAATTACATAGACCCTCAGCATCGTTTGTTGCTTGAAACCAGCTACCATGCCATCCAGTCGGCCGGAATGATGCCTGCCGAATTGACCGGTCAGCCCGTGGGTGTATATGTGGGCATTTCTCAGAATGACTACTTTAATATGTCGAACCAAGCGCAGCAGGGTAATCCCTATCTTGGCACTGGTACAGCACTGAGTATTGCTGCTAATCGCTTGTCTTATACCTATAACTTCACAGGTCCGAGTCTGTCGGTAGATACAGCCTGTTCTTCTTCCTTGGTTGCTTTGCACCATGCTCTGAATGGGCTCCGTGTTGGTGATATGCCCATGGCCCTGGTGTGTGGCGTCAACCTGATCCTCAGTAATGAGGTCACCGATGCTTGTGACAATGCGCAGATGCTGGCAGAAGATGGTCGTTGCAAAACGTTTTCTCGCGCTGCTGACGGTTATGTACGCAGCGAAGGCGTGGGTTGTGTTTTATTAAAACCTCTGGCGCAGGCAATGGCCGATAAAGACCCTATTTACGGGGTACTCAAGGGCAGTGCGGTAAATCAGGATGGTCGGAGCAACGGTATCACCGCCCCCAATGGTGTGTCGCAGCAGCGCGTTATTAAATCAGCATTGCAACGTGCGGCGGTGGCTCCTGAGGATATCCAGTACATTGAAACCCACGGTACAGGCACAGAGCTGGGCGATCCTATCGAAGTATCGGCACTGGCCAAGGTGTATGGCGAAGGACGTGCACCAAACCAGCCCCTGTTACTGGGCTCAGCTAAGGCCAATATTGGCCACCTGGAGTCTGGTGCAGGTCTGGCGGGGTTGATCAAAACGCTGTTGTGTCTTGAGAAAGCGCAGCTACCTGCACAATTACACACAGAGCAACTGAATGCGCATATTCCATGGCAAAAACTGCCGGTTGAGGTTGTAACCCAGTCTCAGACATGGCCTTCGCAGGAAAACAAGCCGAGACTGGCAGCGGTGAGTTCGTTTGGATTTGGTGGCACCAATGCCCATGTTATTTGTGCGCAACGGCCAGAAAATGTTGCAAAAGCCGATAAAGATGCATCGCAATATGCGGGATACGTGCTGCCACTATCCGCAAAATCAGCCAACTCCCTGACTCAGCTTGCACACCGCTATGCGGATGTTTTAAGTGCAGCCACCCCAAATGAGTTCGATACATTGGTGCGCCAGACTGCGAGAAAGCCCCATTACAAAGAAGCGCGCCATGCCTTTGTGGGCGAGAGTCGCGAAGCACTGGTAGCTGCACTGACAGCTGTGCAAGACCTCCCGGAACTGGCAAGCCAAATGTCGGCACTAGGGCGTGAGCTGGTATTCCTTTTCACCGGGCAGGGGGCGCAATACCCTGATATGGGTAAGTCGCTCTACGACACGCAACCTGTGTTTCGTGACGCCATTGATGAGTGTGACCGCTTGTTGGCGGACACTTTAGGGCCAAGGCTTATTACTGTTTTGTATCAGGATCCCAACGAGGAATACCTGGCCCAAACCCAGTGGACGCAGGTCTGTCTGTTTGCCATTGAGTATGCTCAGGCGAAATTGTGGCAGAGCACCGGTTTGCAACCAGATCAATTAGTGAGTCACAGTGTTGGAGAATATGCGGCGGCCTGTATTGCGGGGATTTTTTCACTTGCCGATGCGATAAAGCTTATCTCAGCGCGTGGCCGGCTGATGAATGCACTTGCGGACAACGGCCGTATGGTGACTGCGCGGTGCGACCGTGAGCAGGCCGATGCGCTGGTGGCTGGCATTGACGGTCAGATATCGGTATCGGCTTATCACGGTGAGTCGGGCGTGGTGTTTTCGGGCCACAACACCGCAATGGACACCCTGTGCAGGACGCTGCAAGAGCAAAACGTGCGTCACAAAGACATTAATACTGCACGGGCATTTCATTCACCACTGATGCAGCCGATGCTCAGTGAATTTGCGCAAGTGGCGGCACAGGTCAAGTATAGCCAGCCTGCTATTGCGTTTGTCTCTTCTGTGACTGGCAAACAAGAAGCGCTGAGGGTGTGTGACCCCAGCTACTGGGTTGAGCAGATCTGTGCCCCGGTGCAATTTGCTGCGTGTATCGCTCACTTGTCTCAGTCAGAGGCTTATATTGCCCTTGAGCTGGGCCCTAAACCTGTGCTGTGTGGTTTATTGCAGGAAAATCGCCCTGCACAGCAGTGCGAGTTTTTACACGTATTACACAATAAAGGCGCCGATTTACCGCGTTTACTGACAGTAAAGGGACGCTTGTTTGAGTTGGGTATAGAGCTTGACTGGACTCATTACTATGGCGATGACACCCAGCCAAGAGTCCCTTTACCTTTATATCCTTTCGATCGCAGCCCTTACTGGATCCTGGATATCCCGTCACAGCGCAGCGCTGCACAAAACACTGACCTTGAAGAGTCTGATGAAGGTGCAGTTGGCGCCTCACGTGATGATGCTATCCGGGCCTTTGTGCTCAATACCCTGTCACGATTATTGGCTATGCCTGTCAGTGATATACAGACTCACATTCCTTTACTGGAGATGGGGGTCGATTCACTGATGATCATGAATGCGGTGCGGACTTACGAGCGGGAATTTGGCCTGGAGTTCAGTGTGCGCCAGTTCTATGAGGAGCTTAGTACGGTAGACCTGCTGGTAGCATATATCATAGAGCACAGTGATTATCACAGTGCAGCGACAGCGCCGTTGGCAGTCACCACTGAGCCTCCTCAGCCAAATAGCGATGTGGCAAGTCCCGCGGCAGTTGAACAAGGTGCGCTGAATGTCTCTTCTGAGCTTGTTGCAAACATTTGCCGGGAGCAGCTGCAGGCCGCCGCATCTGTATCTAATACGACTGCCGCGCAAAGCGTTGAAGCCGTTGCTGCCCGCCAACTTGCGATGTTGCAGGGTCATCAGAATAACTTTGCTATTTCCAACCCGACCACTCGTCTTGCCACACAATCTGCAGAGCAGACCATTAAGACGCATGCTCCAGCCACGTCTCAAAGCGCGCAATCGGGCAGTGCTGCCAGAATACTTCCAGGCTTTGGTCAGAAGCAGATAACGTCGGCTGCAAGCAGCAGATCTGTGCAGCGGCATCTGGCCTCACTCACACACAGTTATTGTGCTAAAACGCCCTTATCAAAAACGCTGGTGTCTGAACACAGGGCACACCTGGCGGACTGTCGTGCGTCGGCCGGGTTCCGCTTGTCCAGTAAGGAACTACTTTATCCTGTATTTGGAAAACGTTGTGAAGGCAGCCGCATCTGGGATATTGATGGCAATGAATATATTGATATTACCATGGACTTTGGGGTCAACCTGTTTGGCCATAAGCCCGCGTTTGTTACTCAGGCGTTGGCACAACAAATTGATGAAGGCCTGCAACTGGGGCTGGCAAGTCCGCTGGCCTGTGAGGTGGCTGAGCTGGTAAGCGAGCTGACCGGACTTGAGCGAGTCACCTTCTGTAACTCAGGCACAGAAGCGGTAATGACGGCTGTGCGCCTGGCGCGCAATAAAACCCGCCGCAACAAAATCGTCCAGTTTGAAGGGGCTTATCATGGCCACTATGACGGTACGCTTGCGCAGAATGTGCCCGGTGGTGACTCGGTAGAACCTATGTGCGGCGGGGTCAGGAGCGGGGCAATCAGTGATAATCTGGTGCTGGAATATGGCGTTGACGCTGCGCTGGACGCCATCAGAGCACAGGCTGATGACATTGCCGCAGTATTGGTTGAACCCGTACAGAGCCGTCATCCGGCCCATCAGCCCTGGGCATTTTTGCAGGCATTAAGGGCACTGACGACAGAGCTGGGCATTGCACTTATCTTTGACGAGATGATCACCGGGTTCAGAGCGCATCCGGGTGGGGTGCAAGCGATGTTGGGGATCCAGGCAGACATGGCTACCTATGGCAAGATTGTTGGTGGAGGGTTGCCGATTGGGGTGGTTGCCGGTAGTCACGATTATCTGGATGGCATTGATGGTGGCCATTGGCAATATGGCGATGCGTCTTACCCGCAGGCCGATACCACTTTCTTCGCCGGCACATTTTGCAAACACCCACTGGTGATGGCCAGTGCTAAGGCGGTTCTGAGTGAGATAAAACAACACGGGGCCCAGCTTCAGGAAGCGATAAGTCGCAAGACCGACAATCTTGCCAATACCCTCAATACCTTTTTTACTGCACAGAATATTCCAATACAAATAGAGCACTTTACGTCTTTGTTCCGCTTCCGTTTTAGTCAGAACCTGGACGTGTTTTTCTATGAAATGCTCAACCGTGGCGTGTTCATTTGGGAAGGGCGGAATTGCTTCTTATCGGCGGCACATACGGATGCGGATGTGAACACCATTATCCAGACCGTTAAAGACAGCGCACTTGCTCTGAAAGCAGCGGGCTATTTTGGCGAGCCGGATCCTGCGGATACGCTGCCTGTGCAATTCCCGTTAACCGGTGCGCAGCAGCAGTTACTGGCGCTGGCTTTAAAGTCAGAACAAGGTGCGCAAGCCTATCATGTGCAGGCCGTGTTACGTCTCAGCGGTCAGTTAGACAAGGCACGTCTAGCGCAGGCTGTTGCCCAGCTGCAAACCGACTATTCATTGCTAAGTTATTCGGTTGACCCGGACACCCTGTCTCATGTTCGACTTGAAGCATCGGCTGTATCCTTGATTGAACATGCAAATACAGAACAGTCATTGCAGGTCATGTTAGCCGATGTGCGATACCGTACATTTGAGTTCGGTACTGAGCCACTTTGTCGCTTCGATTTGCTGCAAGACGGCCCGCAGGCACATGTGCTCAGTATTACGGCGCACCATGTTTTGTATGACGGACTCAGTCTGCAACAAATGATGAGTCGTATAGCGGAAAATTATACTTGTATTGGTGGTGACTTAACTGCGCCAGCCACCGTTCATTTCAGTGCCTATGTTGAAGGCGTGGCACACTACCTCAGCAGCACTCGCTATCAGCAGGACAAAGGCTACTGGCTTGATCGACTGGCACAGTGCGAGGCGCTGGCGTTGCCAACCAGTCCGGGAGCAGGCAGGCAGGAAAGCTTTGCGATTGAAAAGCTGGTATTGGAGCTTGGCGAGCTACCGAATATTGCGGCGCTGAGCAAAGCTCAGGGCTGTGGTCAGTTTGCAACCTTACTGGCAATTTATGCGCTCTGGTTACATAAGTTGACCGGCCAGCAACATATTGCAGTAGGCATTCCAGTCTCTGATCGTCAGCTACTCAGTGATGCGTATGATCCGGACTGTCTTGATCAGCATTTACCGGGCTACTGCACCAACATTTTACCTTTGGTGGCTGATTTCTCGGGTCCCCTTACTGTTGCTGCCTTGGTTAAGCAACTGCAAAACAGCCTGCTTGAAGCCTTTGAGCATCAGCACCTGCCATACAGCGAGCTGACCCATGAGGCCGTGTTCTTGCCAGAGACTTTGTTCAATCTGGATAAAGTGCAAAAGCTTCCCGAATTTGACGGACTAACGGTATCAAGTTGTCCAACGGATACCCGGTTTGGTCAGTATGAATTAAGCTGCAACTTATTGTGTATCAATGGTCAGTGGACACTGGAGCTGGAGTATCTGAGTGCGCGCTATGACAGCGATATGATGGCGCACTACGCCCAGTCGCTGGTTCGCTTATTTGCGGGCCTGCAAGCTACGCAGGACTGTGACAAGGTGAGTCTGCTGGATAGTCAGATGCATGCGCAGCTAGTCACACCTATTTCAGAGACGCTCGGACAGCCACTGCTGTTGGATGCATTGTCGGCACGGGCGGCTCAGCAGCCACAAAACACCGCACTTATCTGCGCAGAACAAGCACTGTGCTATGAGCAACTGCAAGAGCGCGTTAATCAACTGGCAAACTATATATCTGCCAGAGGAGTCGGTGCCGATTCTCTGGTGGCCATTGCGCTGCCGCGGCGCACTGAGCTGCTGGTTGCCTTATTGGCAGTATTGAAAACCGGTGCAGCCTTCCTGCCGCTGGATCTGGCTTTCCCTCAGGCCAGGTTAAAAGAGATGCTAAGCGACAGTCAGGCAAGTTGTTTGCTGTGTGACGCAATGAGTGAGGCTGCCCTTGCCATTGCGCATACAGACATAGACATTGTTGATTTGGATGTCAGGCAAGCTGAGATTGCACAGTGCGCCAGTGACTTTGATGCTCAGGTAATTACGCCACAGCAGCGTGCGTATGTGATTTATACCTCAGGCTCCACAGGGAAGCCAAAAGGGGTAGAGATAAGCCACGGTGCGCTGGCAAACCTGTTACACACAATGGCCCGCCAACCAGGATTAGATCAGTCAGACTGTTTGCTGAGTGTCACCACCATCGCCTTTGACATAGCCTTGTTGGAGCTGTTTGGTCCACTTATGGTTGGCGGCACTGTATTGCTGGCCAGTGAGCAGGCCTGTAGTGATCCGAATGCGCTGGCTGATCTGATTGAGCAACACCCGGTCACTGTGATGCAGGCTACCCCGACCTTATGGCAATTATTGTTGTCGACATGTCCCAACTTTGCGGCGGGCTTAACTGTGTGGAGTGGAGGCGAACCTTTAAGTTCGGTACTTGCCGCTCAGTTACTCAGCCAGGCAAAAGCGCTGTGGAATATGTACGGGCCTACTGAAACCACTATCTGGTCAGCAACCGAGCAAATATTCCACCCTGAAGACATTACTATAGGCCAGCCGGTAGCCAATACCAGCCTGTATGTACTGCCCGAAAATGCAACATACAATGCCGCTGTGCAGCCGGTGGGAGTATGGGGAGAGCTGTGGATCGGTGGAGCTGGTCTGGCTAATGGCTATCTGGCAAGACCTGAGCTCACACAAGCCCGTTTTGTTGTCCACCAGTTTGATGAACACCACACTGAACGACTATATCGCACCGGGGATCGGGCACGCAGGCTGGCCGATGGCCGCTTTGAACTTGATGGTCGACTTGACCATCAGGTGAAGCTGCATGGCCACCGGATTGAGCTGGGTGAAATTGAAGCGCAGCTACGCAACGTGCTGGGAGATGTAGATGTTCGGGTATTCATCAAAACAACTGGCCAGAATCAAGCCGCATTGTGCGCCTACTGCATTGAGCAGGGCGAACTGGCGCAGCACTGGACTATCAGCACATTACGAAGCGCTCTGGCAAATCAGCTGCCAGCTTATATGTTACCTGAATACCTGTGCTGGCTTGGAGAGTGGCCAACAACAGCCAATGGCAAGCTTGATCGCAATGCGCTGGTGGTGCCGGATAACAATCAACTGGTGCAGACAGAGCTGTGTGAACCTGCCAACCCGATAGAAACGAAGATCCTGACCATTTATCACGAGTTATTAAATTCAGAGCAACTGGGCACCCATCACAATTTCTTCGAATGTGGCGGTAACTCAGTGTTGGCTATGCAATTGATATCAAGGCTGAATCAACACTTTGCTATCAGGGCCACGGTCGGTGACATCTTTGATAACCCCAGTGTTGTGCAACTTGCTGTCCGGGTAGAAGATCTGGTCAGTTCAGGCGCATCGGCTGCTCCTGATGGCGTTGCGCGCCTCAGTAACATTGTCAGCGGTCGTGATATCAGCGTGGCATTTGATGATCAATCCATGACGGAGATGGACTTGTAAGTATGGAAAATTCAGCGATTGAAGCACTATTGGCCGAGTTGGATGGTCAGGGTATTTATGTTTATCTGCAAGAAGGCCGCCTGAAACTGCGTACCCACCTTGCGACTGTGCCTGAGGCGCAGCTTAATAAGATCAAAGAAAATAAGCCGGCATTGATTGACTATATGCAGGCGAACCATCAAAAGCAGGGCGCTCTGTCATTTTCTCAGCAAGGGATTTGGCTGATTGACCAGTACCATGGTGGGGAAGTGGCCTACACCATGGCTGGATTACTTAAGCTGTCGCACCCGATCACAAAAGCGCAGCTTGAAGCGGCGTTAAATACCTTGCTTGTGCGCCACGACATTTTGCGTAGCCAGTTCTTTGCCACGGAGCAGGGTGGATGTCAGCGCGTCAATGCTGAGTTGTCTCTTAAGGTTATGTCGCTGAGCGTGGCTGAGCCTGTGACCCGAGCAAAAATTGAAGCGCATGTGCAACCCTACCTGCAGCAAGGATTTGACTTACAAAAAGCGCTCCCCGTGAGAGCGGCACTGATCAGTGGCGATGAACAAACCCGGGGTCAGTGGGTATACCTGATGTTGCACCACCTGGTAGCTGATGGCTGGTCGGTGCAATTATTGGTCAATGAGCTGCTTGATGTATTACAGAACACAGCGACGGAACAGGCGGCACCGGCACCACTACAATATCTCGATTATGTGCATTGGGAAAAACGCTTTGTCCAGTCTGAAGCTTACCAGCAACAGCATGCATATTGGCAAAAGCAGCTGGAAGGGTTCACGCCTTTTGCTCTGCCAACCAGTTTTGCCAGACAAGCTCAGCCTTCATTTCAGGGGGCCAGTCATCAGTTTATATTGAACGACGAGCAATTCCCGCGTTTTGAAAGTTGCTGTCAGCAACTGGGGATCACTGTGTTTGCCGGGCTGCTGAGTGTGTTTTACGCGTTGCTCTATCGCTATAGCCAGCAACAGGACATTACGGTGGGGGTGCCGGTGCTGGGTCGGGAGCACAGTGAATTTGAATCCATGATCGGCTGTTTTATTCACACTCTGCCACTGCGTCAGCAGATAACCCCTGAGATGTCATTCAGTGAGCTTGCCCGTAACACCCTGACACAAGTGACCAGGGCGCTGGAAAACCAAAGTGTGTCTCAGGATGCGCTGGCTAAGCTTGCCGACACCTCACAGCTTTTTAGTGTGTTGTTTAATTATAACGCTGTACCCACAACGTCATTACGTTCAGGTTCACTGGAAGCAGAACTGTTCACGCTGAATAATCACAGTGCAAAATTTGATCTGACGCTAACCCTGACTACTCAGGGTCAGGCAATGATTGCTGAGCTTGAATACAATGTGGCCTTATTTACACACGAGCTTATCACTCAAATTGGCGAAGACTTTCAGGCATTATTCCAGGCGTTTAGTGGTGACCAGAGCATGCCACTGTCAGACGCTCAGTTACCCTCTGTGAAACTGGCTCAGCAGCTTCTGACGACAGAGCCGCCGCGCCGAGCTGTGCCTTTGGTGTTACCTCAAATTCTGGCTCATGCCCAATCGAGACCTGCTCACGCCGCGTTGGTTTCGGCAAGTGACCCTGCTCAGTCCCTGAGTTACGCTGAGCTGGATGAGCACAGTGCCAGTCTGGCCAGTGCGCTCGATGACACAGTACAGAGCGATGATATTGTGGCTGTACTGGTTAATCGACAGGTTAAGAGCCTGGTGGCTTTGCTGGGCGTGATGCGTGCCGGGGCGGCCTATCTACCCATTGACCAGGAAACGCCGGTTCAGCGGGTGATCGAAATTATGCAGCTGGCAGGGTGTCACACTCTGGTGGTGGTCGATGCACAGGCAGTACAGGCAGATACAAAAGCCACACTGGATGAATGTGGACTCCTTGTACGGAGTTACGATGAGCTGGTACAGCACAATAACAACGTGGGTATAGTAGATAAAACCAGTCCGCGTGACCTGGCTTATGTGATCTTTACCTCAGGCTCGACGGGCAAACCAAAAGGGGTGGCGATAAGCCATGGTGCACTGGCCAGTTACTGTGATTCTATCTCTCAGTGTATTGAATTTTCATCGCATACCCGATCTGGTGTTGTCACCGGACTTGCCACCGATCTCTGTCTGACCGGTATTTATCCGGTTCTGATGCAAGGGGGCACAGTGGTGATGCCAACAGAGCTGGCGCTGCCAGATCCTCAACAGCTGGTTGAGATGCTCAGTAAGCAGCAGGTCAATATGTTAAAGATCACGCCTTCTTTTGCCCGTGAATTGTTGCCGCACATAGCCGCTCAGAGAGAAAACCAGCCAGCCATTGAACAGTGGGTGCTCGGCGGAGAAGCACTGGATGCCTCCCTCGTCAGTGACTTACGAGAACACTATCCGTCAGCACATATCGTCAATCATTACGGTCCCAGTGAAACCTGTATTGGGGTGACTACACACACCATCTCGGAGCCGGTACCAAGTGACATTGAGCATTATCCCATTGGTAAACCGCTGACACACGTCAGCGTACAGGTACTGGATAAACAGGCGCATCCTGTGCCGGTCGGTATGCCGGGTGAGCTCTATATTGGCGGCACCTCGCTGGCCGATGGTTATTTGCGAGCGCCACAGTTGACAGAGCAATATTTCGTACGCCGCCATAGCGAAAATACAGGAGCTGAGCGCTTCTATCGCTCAGGTGATCGTGTTCGTCTGACGCATCAGGGCACGCTGGAATATCTCGGCAGGCTGGATAGTCAGCTCAAGATCCGAGGTTATCGCATCGATATCAGTGAAATTGAAGCGAAACTGACCGCCCTCGTAGACGTAAAAACGGCGGTCGTTGTCGCCATTAAGCAAAGCGGTATTGATACCCTGGTTGCCTATTTTGTCGCAGCGGATCAAGAGACACCAGTCACCGCAGCCGCTTTACGAGATACCTTATCAAAGAGCCTGCCTCAGGCCATGATACCCAGTCATTTCGTGGCGCTGGCACAATTGCCCGTGCTGGGTAACGCAAAGGTAGACCGTAAACAGTTAGCTGCCCGGCCCCTGAATTATGAGCGTAGCTACACGCCGCCGAGTACAGCATTACAACAACAGCTGGCAACCTTATTCAGTGAGTTAACGGGTGTGCCCCAGGTTGCAGCTGACGATGACTTTTTCTCTATTGGTGGTCATTCCTTACTGGCCATGCGTCTTGCCAACTGTATCCGTGCCCGGTTCGAGCGGGTACTGTCGTTACAGGCTATTTTTGCTAACCCGACGGTTGAGAAACTGGAACTATGTCTGTTAGCTCAGGATATTCTGGTCGGTCATACATTGGCGTCGATTGATCAGTCAGGTGAGCATCCTTTGTCTTTTGCACAGCAACGGATCTGGTTTGTTGATCAAATGCAGGGTCATAGTAAGCAGTATAATTTGCAAGGCGCGTTTACCATTAAAGGCGAGTTAGATATTGAGGCCTTATCGCAGGCATTCGAACAGGTGGTGCAGCAACATACAATCCTGCGCTTTAATTATAGTCAGAACGCACAGAATGAACCGTTCCAGTATCTGAATTCCGGCCTTAACTTTGCGTTAAAACAACAGGACTTAAGCCATGTTGATGACGAGGTGCAGGCTGATACGCTGCGCTCCTTACTGGCTGAGGATTATCACACAACATTCGACCTGAGTCAGGATCTGCTGCTGCGCGCTCAGCTGCTAAAGCTTGATGAGCAGCTTTTTGTATTGATAGTGACCATGCATCACATCGTGTCTGATGGTTGGTCAATCGGCGTGTTGTGTCGGGCGTTAGAAGCGGCATATCAAGCTGCGGTTGAACACCGCACTCCCGCGTGCACCCCGCTAAACCATAGCTACATAGACTATGTGCACTGGCAACGCCATTTAGTCTCCCAGCCACAATGGCAAACCAGCGTTGACTACTGGCAAAGTCAGTTGGTCAATTTGCCTCGGGTACATGAATTACCGCTGGATAATGCCAGAGAAAATCGCGTGATCAGTGGCGGGGCGCTCTACTGCTGCGAACTACCGAAGGAACTGAGTGCGACCTTGCGGCAGTTTGTTTCGACCAATGGACAAACTCTGTTTGGCGTACTGGAGTGTGTGTTTGCACTGTGGATGAGCCGTTTGTCCGGGCAGTCTGATTTGGTGCTGGGTACTCCGGTTGCAGGGCGTGAACTTAGTGAACTGGAAGCTGTGATAGGCAACTTCATTAATACACTGGTGTTGCGCCATCGTATTGAACCTGAGCTGACCTTTACTGATGTATTAGTTCAGTGCAACGAAACACTGCAAAATGCGCTGAGCCATCAGCATATTCCGTTTGATGCATTGGTCGAAACGTTGAACAGTGAGCGCAGCCTGGGGATCCATCCTTTGGTTCAGGTGGTTTTCCGGGTCAATAATCAGGTTAACGAGGCGTTGAAGCTGGATGGTCTGGATGTCACCGTCAACGACACCGGCGTACGCAGCGCAAAACTGGATCTCGAAGTTTCTGTGATCGACAGTGGCGATAACATTGTGGTCGAATGGCTTTACGATAGCGCTTTATGGCAGGAGCGCAGCATTGAGTCTTTCGCGCGTCAGTATACCCATTTGCTCCGGACATGCCTGCAAGAGCCGCAGCGACGCATCAGTGAGATGAGTTTGTGCGATGCCAAATTGCTTGAGCAACTGCTGGCGTATAGCGAGGCCGATAACGAGCAACACAGCAGCGATATTGGCTGGCATCATCATTTCAGTGCCATTGCAGAAATACAACCCCATAGCGTTGCGCTGCGTTGTAACGGTGAAGCATTCAGTTACCTCGAAGTGGAACAGCGTGCCAATCAACTTGCTCATTGTTTGCTGGAAATGGGCTTTGATGAGCAAAGCCGTATTGCACTGCTGTTGCCTTCGGGCCCAGCCATGGTCATTGCGGTGCTGGCTATCCTCAAAGCGCGCCATGTGTATGTGCCTTTGCATTATGACACGCCAGAAAAATCTCTGTCTTACATTGTTGAAGATGCAGACATTGTGATGATTCTGGCATTCAGCGAAGATACCGAAAAGCTGATAGACAGCGGCACGGACTTTCTTTTTCTGGATGACTTATTTGACGTGGAATCCAGTTTTGCCGGTTATCCGGTTTCAGTCCCGGGCAATGATGAGCTTGGTGAGTCAGAAACCTCTGATGCAGAACGCTTGTGCTACATCATTTATACGTCGGGCTCTACCGGACGACCAAAGGGCGTCATGATCACCCATGGCAACCTGAACGGGTATTTATCACATGCGATGGATACTTACCTGGATGCGGATGTAACACTGCCGCTGGCGGTAGTGAGCACGCCTTTGGCTTTTGATGCCACGATTACCGCGCTTGTTCCCCCGCTGTTATGTGGCGGGGAGGTCGAGATAGTGACTCAGGGACCTCATCAGTTGGCAGCCATCAGTGAGCTCCTGTTTAATTCTATCAGGCCACGCCTATTCAAGCTCACACCTGCACACTTACGTGCGATCCAGGCCTTGATGGATGAGCTTGGCAGCAACAGTGCGCCGCATACTCTGGTGATTGGCGGCGAAGCGCTGGACAGCGATTTATTACTTGCATTACGCAACAAGTTGCCAGCCTGTACCTGGGTAAATGAGTATGGTCCGACCGAGGCCACTGTAGGCTGTAGCGTGTTTTCGCTCACCCCCGATCTGAACCCGCAAACTACCCTATGTTATGCGGATGTGCCGATTGGCCTGCCTAATGAGGGTGTGGCAATGCTGGTTGTTGACCAGTTTGATCAGCCTGTGCCCGACAATGTACCCGGAGAGTTACTGATAGGCGGCCCGGTTATCAGCCCGGGTTACGTCAACCTTGAAACTCAGAATCAGGCTAAGTTTGTCACTCTCAACGTGGCGGACAAAAAGCCGATGCGCTTTTATCGAAGCGGTGACCTGGTACGATGGCAAAGTGATGAACAGGGAAGGCTTGCATATCTCAGATACTGTGGCCGTACCGACGAGCAGATTAAGCTGCGTGGCTATCGAATAGACCTGAATGCGATTTGCCATTATCTCAGAGAGCTGGATGGTGTGCGTGATTGTGCGGTGACCGTCGATGAATCCCAGGCGTTGTTACAGGCGCATGTACTTTACCTCAATGGCAAAGTGCCATCAGACAGTCATCTGAGAAACCATCTTGCCCAATACCTGCCTCCGTACATGATCCCGGGGCAGTTTAATCGGGTCGAAGCGATTCCCCTGACAGCCAATGGCAAAGTAGACAGTAAAGCGCTGATGGCGCTGGCGCAGCAACGAGAAAGCAGCACCAGCAGGGCGCTGGATTTGACTACGCTGACTCCCATGCAATCCTATTTGTATCAGCTTTACAGTGATATTTTACTCACTGAGCATGTGGATCTCGAAGACAGCTTTTTTGACTTGGGCGGGCATTCGCTGCTGGCCATCAAGCTTATTAGCCAGATCCGGCAGCAAAAAAATCTCGATGTCACGCTGCCTCAACTATTCAAAACACCCACCATCGCCTCGCTGGCTCAGGCGTTAGAACACTGCGCACCGATTGCAGCAGTGCATGCGATTGTGCCTGTGTCACGCCAGCAAACTTTGCCTTTGTCCTTTGCCCAGCAACGGCTCTGGCTGATAGAGCAATTACACGAGTCGAGCACTCAGTATCATATGCCTGCCGGGTTTAAATTCAGCGGGACGCTCGACAAAGGCGCGTTCAGTGAAGCGCTTAACGCCCTGATCTCACGCCATGAAGTGTTACGCACTCAGATTATTCAGGGGGCGCAACACGCAGAGCCCGTTCAGCAAGTAAGCGCCAGGTTTGATTTACCGCTCACTCACCTTGACCTGACTAAACTGGGTGAGCGAGCCCGGCAACAGCGCTGGGAGCAGGCGGCCCATGCCAATGCAACAAACCGGTTTGATTTGAGTAGGGACCTGCTGATCCGAGTGTTACTGGTTGAATTTGCGCAGGACGATTATCGGGTGCACTTTAATATGCACCACATCGCCAGCGATGGCTGGTCTATGGCAATTTTAGTCCGAGAATTCATTGCGTTTTATCGCCATTTTGCGAAAGAAGCGCAGTACCAGCTGCCGGCCGAATTGACTCAGCCTCTGCCTGTTCAGTACGGCGACTTTGCGTACTGGCAACGTAATACCTGGACAAAGCATGCTAATCAGGATGCGGTGAAATATTGGCTGACAGCCCTTGATGGCCATCCCCCATTGCATCAGCTCCCACTGGACTACCCGCGTCCTGCTATGGCGCAGCTAAGTGGTCAGCGTCATACCCAACGTCTGAGTGCAGCATTGACCCGGGCAATTCATGAACACTGTAAGTCTCAGGGCGTGACCTTGTTCATGTGGCTCAATACCGTGTTTTCTTTACTGGTACAGCGCTACAGTCAAACGGATGATGTGGTCATTGGCTCGCCGGTTGCTGGCCGTGAACACAATGAAGTGGCCAATCTTATCGGCTTTTTTGTCAATACCTTAGTAATACGCACACGTACTCAACCAGGGCAAAGTTTCAATCAGCTATTGGCTCAGCAAAAGCAGGTTATTCTGGATGCGTTTAAACATCAGGCACTGCCCTTTGAGCAATTAGTTGAGGCGCTTAAGCCGGAACGAAATCTGGGACACCAACCGATTTTTCAGATTTTGTTTGCGCTACAAAATAATGAAACCACCGATCTGGTGCTGCCTCAGTTGCACATTGAAGTTGAAGCGCCTGCCGAGCCCATGATGAAGTTTGATCTCGAAGTGAACGCCATTGAAAAGGGTGATGGCATTGAACTGGAGTGGAACTATTGCTCGGCTTTATTTAAACCCGCGACAATGGCAGCCCTTGCTGAGTCATTTGAAATATTGATCAGTGCCATTCTCAAGGCGCCTGAACACAAGGTGCAGTGCCTGCCTGTGATGACGCAGCAAGCTCAACATCAGCTGGTCAATATGCGCGGTCCGGTCAAAGCGGTCCCGGCACAATGTATTCACAGCCAGATCAGTGCAAAGGCACACCTAGCGGACAGCCAGCTTGCGGTGCGCGACGCTGACAGCTGTATGCTCAGTTATGCAGCGCTGGAGCAAAAGGCCAGCGCCCTGGCCAGCTATTTGCTGGAGCAGGGGGTGAAGCCGGGCATGCGTATTGCGTTGTGTCTGAATGCCGGGTGCGACCAGGTGGTTGCTATGCTGGCGGCATTTAAGGTTCGCTCTGCATATGTGCCGGTTGATCCGACACTGCCTGCGTCACGTGCTCAGTTTATTATTCGCGACAGTGGCGCGAGCTGGCTGCTCACTCATAGTAAGCTCATGACACAGCTTAAACCGATTATCGATGCAGCTACCCAACCCCCTTTGTCGGTGTTGGAAATAGACCAGCCGAATAGCTGGTTGCCAAAGCAAACGCGTGAACAGTTCCCACGCAGTGAACATTCAGATCTGGCCTATGTGATTTACACTTCAGGCACGACAGGGCAGCCCAAAGGTGTCGCCATCACCCATGCCAACCTGGCGCTTTACCTGGATCATGCTCGCCATGACTACTTCAACGACACGATAAGTTTCAGTGTAGTGAGCACGCCGTTGGCGTTTGATGCCACTGTCACGGCCATCTGGCCAGCCTTGTTGCAAGGAGTGTGCATCGATATGCTGGCAGATGACGAGCGTATGCTCAAAGAGCTGGCAAACCGATTGTGCCAGGAGATTGCCGGGGTGTTTAAGCTGACACCAGCACATCTGCAGGGGGTCGTTTCGGTACTGAAACAGTGCGCGCTTGCAGAAGAGCGGAGTTTTAACGGGGCGCATCAGGTGGTCGTGGGTGGCGAGGCGTTACCGGTTTCGCTTGTGGCTCAGCTTAGCGAACGTTTACCCAATGTTGAGTGGATCAACGAATACGGTCCCACCGAAGCCACTGTGGGTACTAGTACCTTCCGCTGTGACAAGCGGCAAATAGCCGCGCTTAACGCACAGCCCCATAGTCAGGTCCCAATTGGTCAACCAATAGCGAATACACACTTATTGGTACTGGATGAGCAGATGCAGCCTGTCCCTGCCGGTGTAACCGGTGAGCTCTATATCGGCGGCAACAACCTGGCTCAGGGGTATTTAAACAGAACCGAGCTCAGTGATGAGAAATTTGTGTGGCTGCCATTTGGTGCAAAGCAGAGTGAGCAGCGTTTTTATCGCAGTGGTGATCTGGTGCGTTGGTCTATAAATGACGATGGTACCCCTGGAGCGCTGGTGTTTTGCCACCGCGCGGATAGCCAGATAAAACTGAGAGGCTATCGAATAGAGCCAGAAGAAATTGCCCACCAGTTACAGCAACTGCCCGGTATTGAACAGGCTGTGGTGTTGCTCAATGAAGCGGGTGACAACCTCGAAGCCTATTTGCTATCGGATCTGGCTGAACGCACTGAAATGCCAACGCTTGCCGAGCCTGCGCTGGCCTCAGAGTGGTCTGCACACCTGAGTCAGTCTTTGCCCGCCTATATGCTGCCGTATCGCTATGTACTGACAGAAACCCTACCTTTAACGGCGAATGGCAAAGTGGATGTTCGTGCGCTGCATGCCTTAGGTGCGCAATGTGCATCATCAGCCAATAATGTTGTTGCGCCAAGAAATGACATGGAGTTAATGCTGGTCGAGATTCTGGCCTCGGTACTCAACGTGGAAACGCTCGGTATTGAAGACAACTTCTTCAGTCTGGGAGGCCATTCGCTGCTGGCGACTCAGTGTATTGGTTTGATTGAGGCACAACTTGGCGTAAGCATGTCGGTCAGAATTCTATTTGAGCGGCCTACCGTTGCGGCACTCGCGCAGTGGATTGAGATCCATCAGGCGATGGCCCAACAGGCACAGGACGATAACGAAAACGATACTTCAGAAGAGATGTTTTTGTAATGACGGAACAGGTGAGAGTAATTGAGCAGTTGATAGCGGATGCATTACGTGCAGGGATCACCTTGTATGAGAAAAACGGTGCTCTGGCATTTAAGCAAAAAGGGGAGTTTCCCGCTGTGCTGAAGCAACGGATTGTCGCCCACAAGGCTGAGATCATTGCCTATTTTCAGCAGCAGCGTGGCACCTCGTTGGAGCAGGCTGAATACTCGGCCATTCCAAAAGCAGACCGCTCCGTGCCACTACCCGCAAGCTATGCACAGCAAGGGTTGTGGTTTATTGAACAGTTACAGGGCAGTAGTCAGTACTACATGCCTGCTGAATTTGTCCTTACCGGACAACTGGATATTGCCGCACTCAAAGCCAGTATTGAAGCGTTAATCGTCCGTCATGAGTCTTTGCGCAGCCACTTTGTTGCCACTGAAAGTGGTCAGCAAGGTGTGTCTGTCATAGTACAAGAACAGTTTGAAACGCCATTTCAGTGGTACGATGCCAGTCAATGGCCACCACATGACAAAGCGCAGAAAGTTCGTGCGAAACTCAATGAGTTTTTGTCCCAGCCATTTGATTTAAAGCAGGGTTTACTGATCCGTGCGGTGATGATATCTGATCAGCAAACCCATTATCTGGCGTTTAATATGCACCATATTATATCAGATGGTGCGTCCATGCAGGTGCTGGTCAGGGAACTGGCTGCCCTTTACCGTGCAGCTTTAGAAGCAGACTCGGCGCCTCAATTGGCCCCGTTAAAGGTGCAGTACGGGGATTTTGCGACCTGGCAGCAAAAGACCCTGACGTCGGCCCACCTTAGCGATAAGCTGGCGTTCTGGCAGCAGGCACTGGCTGACCTGGATCCCATCCAGTCTTTGCCCGGTGACTTTGTGCGCCCCGCCGTACAAACCCAGCGTGGGCGGGTCTATCGTCAGGCGCTGAGCCCTGCTCTGACAGCCCGCATTCAAACCCACAGTGCACAACAATCCGTTACGCCTTTTATGTGGTTACTGAGCAGCTTTATGCTGTTTGTGGGTCGGTTAACTCAAAATGAGCAGGTGGTTGTGGGGACGCCGGTTTTGGGTCGTGATCATCCCGATCTGGCGCCGCTGATAGGTTTGTTTGTCAACACTGTGGTGATCCCGGCAAACATAACAGAATCATTGTCCTTTAATGCCTGGTTACAGCAACAAAAAGAGCAGATCCTGGCTGCGTTTGAGCACCGTGAAGTACCCTTTGATAAGGTGGTCGAAGCGCTAAATTGTCCCCGTGATATGAGCCACCATCCTTTGGTGCAGATCTTATTCACACTGGATCAAAGTAGTGCGGCACACGCGCTGCAACTACCCGGGTTGACTGTGGTGGAACAATCCCGCGCGGATGGCGATGAGATTGACATTAAATGTGACCTGGAACTCAATGCCGTATTGGATGAAAATACCAAAGCACTGACTTTAAACTGGAAGTATGACAGTGACTTATATCTTGCAAAAACGATTCAGCACTGGTCAGAGAGTTTTGAAGTACTGCTGGAGCAGTTAGTTAAAGCCCCGCAAACACAGATTGGCCGAATTCCGTTACTGAATCAAACCCAAACGCAGTCCATACTGGAATATGCTCAATATACACAGACACAGTGGGACAACACGCAGACACTGGTTAGCTTGTTCGAGGAGCAAGTAAAGCGTTTTGGCCAGCGCATTGCCGTGGTCGATGAACACGAAAGATTAAGCTATCAGGCATTAAACAATCGCGTTAACCGTCTTGCCAGAGTGCTGGTTGCCAGCAAAATAGAACCCCAGACCATGCTGCCCGTCAGTGTGACACGCTCAGTCAATATGGTCGTGACCTTACTGGCGATTTTAAAAGCGGGCGCAGCGTACGTGCCCATCGACCCGGATTACCCAAAAGATCGGATTGAGTACATTATAGGTGATGTGGACAGTCGCTGGCTGATCTGCGACAGCGTTACTGAGGCTCGTTTTGCCGGGTGTGCTCAGTCGATGATCAACATTGACGATGAGGCTATTTACGCCGGTATTGCCATCGCCGACAATCTTGAGCTGGATATTCAGCCGGACCACCTCGCCTATATGATCTATACGTCAGGGACCACAGGCCGGCCAAAGGGAGTTCAGATAGAGCACCGACATGTTGTCCGGCTATTGCACGTTGAACCTGCATTGTTTGATTTTAACGAGCGGGATGTGTGGACCCTGTTTCACTCCTTTTGCTTCGACTTTTCTGTCTGGGAAATGTACGGCGCCTTGCTGTTTGGCGCAAAACTGGTGGTGATTAGTAAAGCAATGAGCCAGGACACCCAGGCTTTTGCATCCTGCCTGTTGAGTGAAAAGGTCACTGTGCTTAACCAGACGCCGGGTGCCTTTTACGCGCTTCAGTCTGCGATGTGCGGCTTGGAGGAAACCGAGCAGGCACTATGCCAGGTACGCTACGTTATTTTCGGTGGAGAAGCATTGCAACCGGGCAAACTCAAACCCTGGGCCAACCGGTTTGATGCCTGCCAGCTTATTAATATGTATGGCATTACCGAAACCACAGTTCACGTGACCTTTAAACGACTCAGCGATGCGGATCTGGCACTTGGGGTGAGTAATATTGGTCATGCCATTCCTACCATGTCTTGTTATGTGCTTGATAAGCATCAGCAGTTGCTGCCGATGGGCGCCGTGGGTGAGCTGTATGTGGGTGGTGAAGGGGTGTGTCGTGGCTACTGGCAAAGAGAGGAGCTCAATGCCCAGCGCTTTATTGCAGATCCTTTTGCAAACACCAGCGGCAAAAAGCTCTATAAAACGGGTGATCTGGTGCGCTTTTTACCTGACGGTGAGCTAACTTACATCAGTCGTGCCGATGACCAGGTGAAAGTGCGTGGTTATCGCATTGAGCTGGGGGAAATCGAAAACCAGCTACGCCAGCACCCTGATTTGCAGGCGGTGTGTGTATTACTAAATCGCAACGACCCACAGGGAGCCAGGATCAGCGCCTTTGTGGTTGCCCGTAACGGGGTTGAGCTCACTGACCCAATTTCACAGGTACAACAATATCTGCGCAGTGCTTTGCCTGAGTTTATGTTGCCAACCAATGTCGTTGTGGTAGAGGCTTTGCCGCTGACCAGTAATGGAAAAATAGATAAAAAAGCGTTGCTGGCATTAGATATTTTGCAGCAAGAGGCGACGTATCAGGCACCGAATAGTGACGTTGAACGCACCATTGCACAGTGTTTTACTGCGTTGCTAGGCGTTGAAAAAGTGGGTCTGAATGACCACTTTTTCCGCCTGGGCGGTCACTCATTGCTGGCCACCGAATTGGTGAGTCAGCTACGGGAACGCCATGGTTTTTCAGTCTCGCTAAAAGAGGTATTTCAAAGCCCCAGAGTGGGTGAGCTGGCGAAAGCGGTATCTGTGGCCGATACCGCAACGAGTTTGTCCGTTGACATATCTCGCACGCAATCCGGGTTACCAGTGCCGTTGTCTTTCGCTCAGGCGAGACTCTGGACCGTTGAGCAGATGACGCCCGGTTCGGCTCAGTATCATATGCCCGGTACATTCACGCTGAGCGGCTCGTTAAACCTGGCGGCGTTCAGGCAAGCCTGGCACGCTATCATCCAGCGTCATGAGGTGTTACGCAGCAAAATTATTCAGGACGATACGCTCGGTCCACAGCAGCAGGTTGTGCCAGATTTTGAAGTGCCTCTGACTTTCATTGACGCGCGCACTTTGGCACCACATGCACAACAGCAAAGCTGGCTCAGAGCGCAGCGCGACGATGCCATGCAGCCGTTCGATTTAAGTCAGGGGTTAATGATCAGGCTGACCCTGATGGCGGTTGCTGATACTCAGTATCGACTGCGGGTGAATCTGCATCACATTGCTGCGGATGCACACTCTCTTGCGATCTTGACCGAAGAACTGGCGGCTTTTTACCAGCATTTTGCGTGTGGCCAGCCATTACCTGAATTGCTTGCGCACCCATTACCCATACAATATGCCGATTATGCTCAGTGGCAGCGCAACACTCTGAACACAAGTGCTTTAGAGGCCCATAGAAGGTTCTGGCTTGCTCATCTGGCAGACGCTCCGCCGCTGCATCAACTGCCACTGGACAGGGCCAGAACCAGACTGTCTGTCGCCCAGGGGGGCATGCACACAACGCACCTTGATAGCGCGGTGTGTGAGAAAATTCAGGTGCAGTGCCGCCGCCATGACGTCACCTTGTTTACCTGGTTACAGACTGCCTTTGCTGTTTTTGTTGGCAAATACAGCCACACCACGGATGTGGTGATAGGCGCGCCTTTCTCGGGCCGTGAACACAGCCAGTTGCAACCTTTGGTTGGGTTTTTTATCAATACCTTGCCCATACGTACACGGTTTACGCCGCAGCTCACATTTACCGAGCTGCTGGCACAACAAAAAGCCGTGATGGTTGATATTCAGGCGCATCAGGCGATGCCGTTTGAGCAGATTTTGGATGCGCTTAATCTGGAGCGTTCTCTCAGTCACCAGGGCGTCTTTCAGCTGAGCTTTGCGCTAAACCCACAGCTGGATACCGATTTGCGTCTTGCGGATATAGAAGTACAGGCTGAGCAAGCAGTTTCTGTGGCCGCCAAGTTCGATATAGAACTGAGTGCGGTACAGACCGAGAATGGGATCCGCTTGTCCTGGTGTTATAACACGGCTTTGTTTGACGCCGTCAGTATTGAACGTATGAGCCAGTCACTAAAGGTGTTACTGAATGCACTTGCCAGCAATACAGATCATTGCATCGCAGACTTACCTCTGACAAAGCGGCGGTATGACGCAATCAAGGGACAATCTCATCCAGTATTAAAGCCACAGACTGTGGTTGATCGCCTTGCTCAGCTGGGGGCTCAAAACCCAGACAAAATAGCACTTAAAGACCCTCAACAGAGTGAAAGTCTGACATACGGTGAACTGAACGAGCGTACCAGCCGTTTAGCCAAATACCTGATTGGACAGGGGCTTAAGTCACAGCAAACCGTTTTGGTTAGCTGTGACGCCGGTTGCGATCTGATTGTGGCTATGCTGGGGGTGCTTAAAGCCGGTGGTGCGTATGTGCCTGTGTCGGCTCATTATCCCGAGGCGCGCATCGCGCATATTATTGCGGATAGTAACAGTCAGTGGTTACTCACACAGCAGCGCTTTGCCAGTCAGTTTGAACAGCACACACAATGTCAAACCATTATGCTGGACAGCCCTGAACTAGATGTGCAATTGGCGTCTTGCGCGATGGCTCCGTTACCCGAGCTCAATGCCGAACAACTGGCCTATGTGATCTATACCTCAGGTACAACAGGGCAACCTAAAGGGGTGATGATCCCTCATCAAGGTTTGACTAACCTGTGTGCCTGGCATCAGCGAGCATTTACACTGGATGCTGATAGCGTGGGCAGCCAGACGGCGAATATTGCCTTTGACGCGGCAACCTGGGAGATCTGGCCTTATCTGAGCGCTGGTGCACAGCTGGTGTTTGTTGCCAACGCCGAGCTTACGGATCCGCAGTCACTCTCGGCATTTTTGACCCAAGAGTCGGTAAGTCACTGTTTCCTGGCTACTCCCATCGCAGAAGTGATGCTGGCAGACCCCCGTTTTGCGCCGGCATCACTTCAGTATCTGCTGGTGGGTGGTGACAGGCTCAACCCGGTTAACGGGTCATTTCCTTTTAAGCTGATCAACAATTATGGTCCAACCGAAGCCTCTGTAGTGGCGACATCGGGTCCGGTTGTCTGCGGTACAGAGGCACTTCCGGATATTGGTTTACCAGTGGACAACTGTGATGTTTATATTGTCGATGAGCAGGGTCACAGTGTTGCGGACGGCATGGTCGGTGAGTTGCTGATTGCCGGTCTGGGGTTGGCGCTGGGTTACCTCAATAGACCTGAGTTAAGTGAGGAAAAATTCACTGAACTGGAGCTGGATAGTGGCACGTCAGTGCGTGTTTATCGTAGTGGCGATCTGGTACGGCGACTAAGCAATGGCCGTATTGCGTATATTGGCCGCAATGATGCCCAGGTTAAGATACGCGGTTATCGCATTGAACTGACTGAAATTGATCACCAACTGCGTGCACAAGACGGTGTTGCTGAATGTACGGTGCAGATAACCGAAGCGCAGTCTGGTAATAAACAACTGACGGCCTTTGTTGTACCAGAGTTAACGCATACGGGACACAATTTAGCGGCACAACTGCGAGGACTGCTGCGTCCGATTCTGCCTGAGTACATGGTGCCAGCGCGCTTTTTGATGTTGGAGGCACTGCCTCTGACCGCTCATGGCAAATTAGACCACCGGGCTCTACAGGTACTGGCACAGCGGGCACAGGAAGTGGCAGCAGACCTCCCGAAAGAGCCGGACGCTAAAAGTAACACGCAAGCACAGCACAACCGTATTTTAATCCTGATGCGGGAGCTGTTAAACCAGCCTGATCTGCAACCCGAGGATGATTTTTTTGCCAGCGGTGGCGACTCTATTTTAGCCATTCAGCTTGCCAGTCGGGCCAGAGCGATAGACATACCTGTCTCTGTGGCTGATATTTTTGTTCACAGCACTGCGGCAGCACTGGCGGCAAACTTTACAACAACCAATGCGCTCTCTGAATCATCTGGGGCTGATCACGAGCAGCAACATTTTGTGGGCAAGCTGAGACCTCAGCCCATACAGCAGTGGTTCTTCGAACAAGCTTTTGCTGAACCGGAGCACTGGAATCAGGCTGTAATGCTGAGCCTCGACAAATCAGTGTCTTTTGCGCACCTGTGCGAAGCTGTTCAGAGCCTTGTCGCATGTCATGATGCACTCAGACTGTCGGTCAGGAACAAAGATGAGCTCTATATTACTGATCAGCTGAGCAGCACAGATATATGCCAGTATCACAACCTGAGTGGAGCCGGCGTGCAGTGGCGGGACGCACTTGCAGAGCTAAGTAACTCCGCGCAGGCAAGTTTTTCTTTTGATGGCTCACCTTTACTACGACTATGTCATGTCGCGACTCCCGGTTCAGAGCAGACGGATCGACTACTGATAATTGCTCATCATTTATTGGTAGACGGCGTATCCTGGCGTATTTTACTGACGGATCTGGAGCAAGCCTGCACTATGGCACAAGCCGGACAGGCTGTGACATTACCGCCCGCCAGTGCCTCGCTCGATGCGATTGCCTTTTACCTTCAGGAACTCGCTTGTGAGGGTAAGCATCTTGAACGGTGGCAGGGGACTTGTGCGACGGCCAGGTGTCAGCAAGCTTTGGGTGCCAGCTTGTCTGACCGTGCAAGCACAAGTGTGATCCGTTCGAAATTTCAGTTGAGTGAAGCGCACACCCGGCAGCTGTTACATGAGGCAAACCGGGCATACAAAAGTAATATTCAGACGTTACTACTCAGTGCCTGGCAGTGGTCCGGTTTAGCTAATTACCAGCAGGCGGAGCAGGTTGTTTTGCTTGAGAGCCATGGCCGGGCAAAACTCAGCGGTGCACACGATGCCAGCCGCACCATTGGCTGGTTAACCGCGCTGTTTCCGCTGCGTTTACACAGTCAAAGCGGGGCTTCTGACAGTGCCCTGACTCAGACAATTTGTGCAGTGAAAGAGCAGCTGGCCTGGGCCACGGAACACGGCTGTGAGTTTGGTGCGCTGCGCTATTCTCACCCCGACCCGCAAGTGAGGACGTCACTGACAATCGATACGCGCACTCAGGTCTTTTTTAATTATCTGGGCCAGCTCGATACTGTGCTACAGCAAAGGGGCTTGCTCGGTGATGCCAGCGAACCCCCGGGTGCCATGCGTAACGAACTGGATGATGGGTTTGCTGCTTTGCAAATTACGGCAGCGGTGACGGATGGCCGTTTGTCGGTCACACTGGAATGTGAATCGGGTTACTACACAGAGCAGGATGCACTGCGGTTAAGTGCGCACTTTGAACAGGCCATTGAAACTGTGCTGGCACATTGCCTGGCGCAAACCGAAAGCTGCCCGACCCCCAGCGATTTTGCGCTATTACCGGATCTTGACTGCCTGCAACTGCAGCAACTGCTCGACAAGGCAGGTCAGCCCGTAGCCGATATCTACCCCATGACGCCGTTGCAACAGGGGATGTGGTTCCATGCTCAAAGTACAGAAAGCCCAGTTTATCGCGAGCAGTCAGTGATGTTATTGGAAGGTGCACTGGATACGGAAGCCTTTGAGTACGCCTGGGCTCAGCTGATGGCGAAACACTCTATCCTGCGTACAGCATTTTTTGTCACCTCAGAGCAACCAGTGCAGCTAGTTTTTGAGCAGTGCAAGCTTCCCCTGCAAATCGATGAACCTCAGCATTATGACGAAACGGTCACCGTTCGTCTGACGCAGCTTGCTGAGCAGGAGTTCGTCAGGCCAATCGAGTTAAACCGTGCGCCTTGTATGCTGCTGAGGCTTGTACCATATGGTGAGCATTGCCATGGGTTTATCTGGACTTACCATCACATGATTATGGATGGCTGGTCCTTGCCCGTACTGTTTGATGGTCTGGTTGAGTTGTACCGTGCCAGGATTGAAAACCGGGGATTGGCGCTGGTCGCAGATCCATTTCGTGATTATGTGGCTTATCTTGAGACCCGTGATACACAGGCAGAAAAGGCATTCTGGCATAGCCAACTGGGCCATATTGACACACCAACCTTAGTGACAGAACACCTGACGCTGAGCGCAGACAAAGATCCTGGCGTGAGTGAGCTGACCCAGACGCTCAGTACTGAGTTCACTCAGCGATTGAACCAGTTTGCAAAGCATCAGGGACTGACACTCAATCAGGTGATCCAGGGGGCCTGGGCTTACTGGTTGCGCACCTGTTGTCAGAGTGACTACGTGTTATTCGGTCAGACCATTTCAGGTCGCCCGGACGCTTTGCCAAATGTAGCGCAGCGGGTTGGGCTGTATATTAATACGCAACCTGTTCTAATTACTACAGCGGGGCAGATGTCAGTAAAAGATTACCTGCTGCAGATTAAAGCGCACCAGGCTCAGCTGACACGGTTTGCCCATACACCTCTGGCGCAGATCCACCAGTGGAGTGGCATTGATAACAGCAGTGACCTGTTTGATGCACTTTATGTCTTTGAAAATTACCCCAACGATCCACTGGCAGAAGAAAGCGCACCATTCAGGGTAAAGGTCTGCTCGGAGCAGGATCAGACGCATTATCCCATCACATTTGTAGTAGGTGTAGCGGATCAGCTGTCGCTGACGCTCAGTTATAGCGAAGCAATACTGACAAACACACAGGCCAGTCAGAGTCTGAACCTGATCACGGATTTGCTGGATGCCTTTATGGCGCAGCCCGATATGACGCTGGCTCAATTGCCTCTGGTGCGGCCTGACCAGGCAACTCAGATCCCCCATTTCGAATTGCCTGGTGCGCAACCGCGGATGGATCAGTATCAGACGTTACAGCAGGCATTTGCGCAGAACAGGGCCAAATATGAGACGAACCCCGCCATTCGTTACATTCAGCAGAGTAATCACACTGAGGTTGTGCTGAGCTATGGTGAACTGGATGAAGCCGCCTGTCAGCTGGCGAATTACTTGTCGTCGCACCATTCGCTGTGCACAGGCCAGGCGGTCATTGCGGTTTGTCTGGACTCTGGCCCGCAACTTATCATTGCCATTCTGGCCGCCCTTAAACTCGGTACCTCTTATCTGCCGATTGCCCCGGCATTGCCCGAAAAAAGGCGCCACTACATGCTGACTAATGCGCAAGCTGCTGTGCTGATCAGCGTCGAGTCTGCCTGGATAGACGACGCACCTGCTTGTCCGGTCGTTGACCTGACTGCAAGTCATACTGCTATCTCAGCGCAGTCAAACGAGTTTGTGGAAGCGGGTTGTCACGGCGAGTCTGCTTGCTATGTTATCTACACTTCTGGCACCACAGGTGAGCCAAAAGGCGTACAGGTTGCGCATCGCAGCGTGTTGAATTACGTGTCTTGCCTGCAAAGCAATTATGCGATTACGCCTGAGGATAATTATCTGCAATTTGCAAGTTGTAGCTTTGATGTGTTTGCCGAAGAGGTCTTTTGTACTTTACTCAGCGGCGCAACGCTGGTTATGGCAGAGCAGGAGCAGTTGCTTAACAGTCAGGCTCTGGCCGAATTATCCCGGCAAAGTAAGCTGAGTTTAATGAGTCTGCCAACGGCCTACTGGCATCAGCTGGCGATGAGCCCTGTGGACTTAGGTTCGGCTATGCGGATTATCACCGTAGGTGGTGAACAAATGCAAAGTACGGCGTTACGTGCCTGGCAGCGTCACTACGGTTATGCCATCCGAATTATTAACGCTTATGGCCCGACGGAAACCACCATTTCAGCCACTCTTATGGATGTCACCCGGTACCAGGGAGATTCAATTCCGATAGGTCAGCCTCTGACTGGACTGACAGTGCACATTCTCGATAAGGAACTCAGATCTGTACCTGATTATGTGGCTGGGGAGCTGTATGTGGGCGGAGCCGCTCTGGCGCTTGGTTATCTGGGTGACAAAACGAAAACAGACAAAGCCTTTGTGTTTAACCCGAATACGCAAGCCCGTTGCTACAAAACCGGCGACAAAGTTCGGCTTGAGGGTGGGGCGTTGCACTTTTTAGGGCGTCTGGATGAGCAGGTAAAAATCAGGGGGTATCGTATTGAACTGGGCGAAATTGAACGGGCATTGCTTGAACACCAAGAGGTAAAAGCGTGTGCTGTCGTAGTTAAAAGTGATAAAGCGGCTGGTGATCAGCTGGTTGCTTTTATTGAATCACATGATGCGGATGTCACTTTGCTCAAAGCAACTTTGGCTGAGCAGCTTCCCAAATATATGGTGCCTCAATGGGTGGTGCCTCGTGCCCAGCTACCACACAACAATAATGGCAAACTGGACAAAAAAGCGCTGGTTCGTGAGGCTCAGACGCTGACACTGGCCAGGCCTGAGCACTATATTGCCCCGGCAACACCACTTGAACGCCACCTGTGTGACTACCTTGCTGAGTTGCTTCAGTGCCCTCAGGTGGGCTTAAGTGACGACTTTTTTGAGCTGGGAGGTCATTCACTGCTGATGATGCGTTTGCATACTGAGCTGTGCGATACGCTTAAGGCGGAAGTACCGATAGCTTTGTTGCTGCAACACCCGTGTGTAGGTGACCTTGCCAAAGCGTTAACTGAGTTTCAGCATGCCCGCCAGGACCAGCATCTGTCTCCTCAGAGCCTGCTGTGCCTGCAAACAGGCAGCAATGGCGTCACCCCTGTGGTGTTGATAGCCGGAGCTGGCGGACTACTGATGGCCTTTCAGGCATTGGTACAGGGGCTTGATAAACGGATCCCAGTGTATGGTTTACAGCCAGATCTGATAGCACATGACCCGGATGCGGTCGGATCAGTTGAAGCCACAGCTTTGCATTATGTGTCTGCGCTGACACAAGCTGGTCTTGGTCAGGTCAACCTGATTGGTCATTCATTTGGTAGTTTTATTGCGCTGGCAATGGCCCGGCACCTGGAACACAGCGATGAATTCGTTTCGGGCTCGCAGGGAGTGTCTGTTGCTTCCATCACGATTTTAGACACGCCCAGACCTGTGCAAAGCGTAGTACCAGTTACGGAGCAACAGGCAAATCGCCTGATGCTCGACAATATGAACGCATTTTTTGCACTGCAGTTTGATGACGCTCAGCTGGAAGCTCTGTTGGCACTGTCGGCCGAGGCGCAGGGCAAAGCCTTAGCTCAGTCCATGGCTCAGTCGGGGTATCACTTTTCGCCGGCCCAGTTGCAGCGTTTACAAACGGTATTTTGTGCTCAGCTGATGGCTGATGTGTACTTGCCTGAACAGCTTAGCTGTCCGGTCAGGGTGGTCAAAGCCACACAGACTCAAGAGTTTGAGGGGCGAACTTTAACGTCTGATATGGGCTGGCGGGCACTTTATGGCCATGTGCGCGCATTTGAAGTTGCAGGGGGACACCTTTCAATTTTGGGCCACAAAGACGTTGGAGCGGTCGTGAAAATAATAGAGAGTGATTATATTTTGTAGTCTATTGTTTATGAATATGTTTTTAAAATGTTTAATTTGATGTTGGTTGAGCTTAAAAAGCAAACAATTAATGTCAAAATTACGATGTAAATTTTACTTGTTACCTTACTTAAAGGATGGGAATAAAATGGATCAGTTACTATCACCAGACATGGATTTAAATTCCGCCGATACAGATCAACGGATCCATGATCTCTCAGGACAAAAGCAAAGTGGTCTTGCCTGGGTTAAGGCGAATGTTAAGGAAATTAATGCCTGGGTTGACCGCGATGGGTTTGCGCTGTTGCGTGGCCTCAACATTGTTAGCACCAACCAGTTCAGCACCATTTTGGAAACGATTTTTGGTGAACCGCTCAGTCAATATATTTATCGCTCTTCGCCTCGTACTGCACTTCGCAACAACATCTATACCACCACGGAATATCACGCCGACCAGGTGATCCTGCAACACAATGAAAATGCCTACTCCAATTGCTGGCCAATGCGGATGGGCTTTTTCTGCGTTGTTCCCGCTAAAACGGGGGGCGATACCCCGCTTGCAGATAGTCGGGAAGTATACAAGCGACTGCCTGATGACCTCAAAGCGCGGTTTGAAGAGCGCGGCATTATGTATGTACGCAATTACGGTGACATAGATTTGCCCTGGCAGGAAGTGTTTCAGACCAGTGATCGGGATGAAGTAGAAGCGTATTGCTGGAAAAACGACATTCAGTGCGAGTGGTTTGACGATGGCAGGTTACAGACCAGACAGTTCAGACCTGCGGTTATGACACATCCGAAAACCGGCGAAAAGGTTTGGTTTAACCAGGCGCATTTATTCCATTGCTCTGCAGTAGACAATGAAATGCCCGACAGCATCGGAAGCGATTACTTGCCTCGCAACGCCTATTACGGTGACGGTAGTGAGATTGCCAGAGAAGACATTGATGTCATCAATGATGTCTACCGTTCGCTCACTTTTTCTTACCCCTGGCAGCGCAACGACATTTTGCTGCTAGACAACATGCTATTCACTCATGGCCGTCAGGCTTATACAGGTACTCGCAAGGTACTGGTGGGAATGGCAAAAGCGGCGTGTTAATGAGCGCCAACTGGGGTTTGTTAGTGGTGATGTGGTTGGCAAACAAAGTGGTCAAAATTGAGGAATCCATACAATGAACTGGTTATACCCTTCAAGACTCAAGATCATGGTGATGTGTTTGATCAGCCTGATCCTGGCATCATGTCTGCAAAACAAAAGTTCGGCAAAAGACACGACTATCACGGCATCGCAACTGGAAATGATAGATGTTTCCGTTAAGCAGTATTGCGACGCTATGGTGTTTTTCGGGACTATCTATATTACTTCCGTGGACAAAGTGGTTTATGAGTACCATTGTGGCCCGCAAAACATACAGTACAACGCGGATAACACGGTTAAGTCTAAGTACCGCATTGGCTCAAACACCAAAGCATTTGCCGCTGCTATCCTGATGCGCATGTTAGAGGGTAAGGACCTCAGAGTCGAAACTGTTGGTGACTATCTGCCTTGGTATCCTAAAAACCAGTGCGCAGACGTAACCTTGCATAACTTGCTGGCGATGTCGTCGGGGATCCCTAACTACAGTGACAACGAAGAAGTGTATAACAACTGGGGCTGGCGTCCTTACTTGTATGACGAAACGCTCAACCTGAATGGTCCGGAAGGGTTTGGTAACCGCTTTTGTACATGTGATGAGCAAGGGGGGCAGCCTTCTTTTACCCAGGGAAGCAAATACGAATACAGTAACTGTAACTACTATCTGGTTGGCAACATCATTGAGCAGCTAGCAGCGGGTACACAAGGGGATATCGACCGCAGTTTCTGGTTCAGTAACATCCTAAAAGAACAGATCCTGGATCCGCTGGATATGAGTGACAGTGGCTCGTTTAGTGCCATTGGCATTTATTCTGATATGACAACAGGTTATATCTACAAAGACAACCAATACCTGCCACTGGCCAACGGCCGTCCGCCAGCAACCGGTGGCCCGGCACCCTATCAGGATATCCTAGTTAATCCATACAGTAACCCTTTGGTGCTGTACTCGGCCGGTGATATGTACTCCACCGTTGAAGATATGCACAAGTGGGATCAGGGTTTATATACCAACAAAATCCTTAATGAAGCGCAGAAGTTGGCTGCATTCGCGCCTTATTCAAATACCGGCAGCTCAAGCTCGTGTGAATACTACGGATATGGTTGGTTTGTCACCTATATCGACCCCAATCAGTACGGCAAAGTCGCAGACTGTCCCGATGACCCCAGCGAAACAAACCTCAGAAAGTACGAGAAATTTTTACAATATTCGGGCAGTTATCCTTACTCATGGGTGACCAGCTTTAATCGCCTGCTGGAGCGGGATCAGAACGTGATGGTGTTCAGCAACTATGTGAAAACCGGCACTGAGTCGGACTGTATCGCAGAAGAAATTCGCAACATTATTTTCTATAGCGACAAGCACCGCACCGAGGCATGTCAGACAGTATTGGATGAAGCGTAAAAGTGCGGGCAACACAGGTGTTTATCGGTTCAAGGCTGGGGTGGCAAACCAGCCACCCCGTAACAACACCTTTGTCACCCTTCAACAACTCCGTTGTCATCCCGCACTTGATGCGGGATCTACTTACAGACAACACGGTTGTTGGGTAGTTAGCGGTACGAGTGAAGAATTTGTGGTTCCCGGCTCGTTGGCCGGGATGACGGGGTTTGGAGTGTAAACAACAACTGCGTTGTCATCCCGCACTTGATGCGGGATCTACTGACAGACAGCACGGTTGTTGGGTAGTTAGTGGTACGAGTGAAGAATTTATGGTTCCCGGCTCGTTGGCCGGGATGACGGGGATTGGAGTGTTAACAACAACTGCGTTGTCATCCCGCACTTGATGCGGGATCTACTCACAGACAACACGGTTGTTGGGTAGTTAGTGGTACGAGTGAAGAATTTATGGTTCCCGGATCGTTGGCCGGGATGACGGATTTAGGGCTATTAGCAACAACTGCGTTGTCATCCCGCACTTGATGCGGGATCTACTGACAGACAGCACGGTTGTTGGGTAGTTAGTGGTACGAGTGAAGAATTTATGGTTCCCGGCTTGTTGACCGGGATGACGGGGTTTGGAGTGTAAACAACAACTGCGTTGTCATCCCGCACTTGATGCGGGATCTACCGACAGACAACACGGTTGTTGGGTAGTTAGCGGTACGAGTGAAGAATTTGTGGTTCCCGGCTCGTTGGCCGGGATGACGGGGTTGGAGTATAGGCGTGTGCCCAAAATCAGGATGACGGGCTCTGATGCTGGTTTGTAGGGACATACTGCTATCCGACAACAACTGCGTTGTCATCCCGCACTTGATGCGGGATCTACTGACAGACAACATGGTTGTTGGATAGTTGGCGGTACGAGTGAAGAATGAATGGTCCCCGGCTCGTTGGCCGGGATGACGGGGTTTGGAGTGTAAACAACAACTGCGTTGTCATCCCGCACTTGATGCGGGATCTACTCACAGACAACACGGTTGTTGGGTAGTTAGTGGTACGAGTGAAGAATTTATGGTTCCCGGCTTGTTGGCCGGGATGACGGGCTCTGATGCTGGTGTGTTTGGGCATTGCGTCATTTGGCAGCAACGAGTCTGGTAGAAATAAAAAATATACTCGCGGTGAGTTTAGGCGTTGTAACGGCTTATCCACTGCATTTTTAAGCATTTACTTGCTGTGTTTTAGGACATGGAAAGTGAAAAAGGGCAAGTTAGGGTCTAGGCTTTACCTGACTTGGTGGGTTTAACAACTGTTTATGCCAACTGAGTTTTAAACGACGTTGGTACAATTCCAATCATAGAGGAAAAAACATGACAGCGACAAAAACAGCGAAGGATGACAAGGCAACAACTGCTGCTGAAGCTGCTGCAAAGCAGGATACAGTCAGTGTTGAAGCTGAGAATCGCGAAGCCGTAGCGCGCATTATTGTCGATAAGTACACCAAATGGTCTTTCGGTACCGGTCTTATTCCAGTACCTGCGATTGATTTGGTGGCGTTAACTGGGGTGCAAATCAAGATGATCAGTGAGATCGCCAAGGTTTACGGCCAGTCATACAGCGACAATAAAATCCGCGGAACGGTTAGTGCGGTGATTGGCGGCTCATTCCCACAATCTTTGGGCGGTGCTGGACTGAGTAGTTTCTTAAAGTCAGTACCAATCATTGGCACGCTTAGCGCAATCGCATTTATGCCTGTGGTTTCTGCTGCTTCTACAAATGCAGTCGGTTCCACATTTATTCGACACTTTGAAAATGGCGGTACTTTGCTAGATCTGAATCTGGCAAGTATTAAGGGAGACATCTCTGAAATTGCAGCAAAGTATCGTAAAGATAAAGGCAACAGCACTCAAGAGAATCAAGCTGCAGTGTAGTTGAGACGCTAAATCTTAAATAAACCAGCAGTTTACTGTTGGTTTATTTTCGTTTGTTAAATCGAACTGTAAAGCAGTTCAAAGGAGCAAAAAATGTTAGTTACTTTGTATCTGGTGTTGTGTGTACTTTCGGGCTACTGGGGACGTAACACGTTTGCAGGTCCGGTGGGCTTCTTTTTAATTGGCCTGTTCTTCACGCCCTTAGTCAGTTTGCTAGTGCTGCTACTGGCGCAATCACGCCTGGCAGAACCGAAAGAAGTAGAGGAAGAATAGTAGAAAACAATCGCATTGCCAGCAGTCATTGCTTGATTGTGATTGAAAAACAGGCAAGCTAAAAAACAGAGGAAGCAGATCCTCAAGATAAGATAACAAGGATTGCAGTTTTTGCTGCGTCGTAGCGCTCAGTATTCTGACCAATGGCGGACTTTCAGGCCATTGGTAACACAATGAAAAGACAATAAAAATGGTATTATACGATTTAATAAGTCGAAACATTAAAATTAAGAAAAGGACCTTTGTATTACTCGGTTGTATCTCTGGCCTGGCGAATGCACTGGTGCTTGCTCTCATCAACAACGTGGCAGAAAATATTTCTGATATCCACAAAGAAAACTTTATCTTTTACTACCTGATCCTGTTCACGCTGACAGTCTTGATCTACGGGTTGACGCAACAAAGAGTTATGACCAAAGCTGCAAAAATGGTAGAAAAAGCCATCGACAAGTTACGGGTCGAGCTATTTGAATCTGTAAGGCATACCGAGCTATCAACTCTGGAGAAAATTGGTAAAGAACGTATCTTTAACACCCTGAGTAAAGAATTGCAGACCATTTCTCACTCTGCGCAGCTGTTTGTGATCATCGGCCAGTCAATAAGCTTGGTGTTTTTTACATCTTTATATATTGCTTATCATTCAGTTGCAGCATTCCTGGTACTTGGCGTACTGATTACCATGGGCGGTTTTATTCACCGTTTCAGATCTGATGAGATTCAGCGCAACATGCAACAAGCGTTTCAGAGTGAAAACCAGCTTATTCAGCGCCTGTCAGACCTGCTTGACGGTTTTAAGGAAGTAAAACTGAGCACACCAAGAGCAGAAGATCTGGAGCATGAGTTTGCTATGTCCTCGGGCAAAGCCCGACGCGCGCAAACCGTCACCAAAACCTTATTTGCTACCGACTTTGTGCTATCACAAATTACTTTTTTTGCCGCGACCGGTGCGATGGTGTTCTTTGTTCCTGTGTTATCCGATGTTTATCCGGAAGTGGTGATAAAAGTCACCACCGCATCGCTGTTTTTAATCGGCCCGATCACCAGTATTGTGGGCGGTATTCCAATCTTCACCACAGCAACGGAGGCGGCACAAAACGTGCTGGCGCTCGAGGCCGACCTCAAGCAGGAGCAGGCTGAATCCGTAGCACGGCGCAATCATCAGGTAACCCAAATTGACAGTTTCGATGAACTGCGCCTGGAAGGCGCTTATTATCAGCACAACCGCAAGCCTGGTGACAGGCCCTTCTTTGTTGGGCCTGTTGATTTGACGGTGAAAAAGGGTCAAATCACCTTTATCACTGGCGGAAACGGTAGCGGTAAAACCACATTTATTCGTATGCTGACCGGTTTATATGAACTTCAGGCCGGGCAGATATTCCTTGATGGACAGGCAATCAGCGACGCTGAACGAGCAAGTTTCCGCAGCATATTCACATCGGTGTTTGCGGATTTTCACCTGTTCAAACAACTATATGGTATTCGCGCAACCTCTCAGGAGGAAATTGACGAGTGGCTGGCCTTTTTAGAGATGAACACCAAGGTCAGTGTTGTGGACGGTGAGTTTAGTACCATAGAGCTTTCTTCCGGGCAAAGAAAACGCCTGGCGTTACTGAGCACCATATTGGAAAACCGGCCCATCTATATTTTTGATGAGTGGGCGGCGGATCAGGACCCGATATTCAGAAAGAAATTCTACGAACAAGTGCTGCCCAGATTAAAGGCTCGGGGCAATACGGTAATAGCAATTACGCATGACGACGCCTATTTCCATCTGGCGGACGTACATTTGAAGATGGTAGAAGGACAACTAATGGAACATCATGAAGTAAACACTGATGGAGTGCCGTCATGAATATAATTTTACCGCCCGATTTGATGTTGATGGCACTGGCGGGTATTTGCCTGCTGATCCTTATCGCCAACCTGGTAATGCGAGGCCTCAGGCGCTACAAACCCAGCTGGCGTAAACGTATATTATCCTGGCGTTTCAGAGCCGGCCTGACTTTACTGATCTGCTTGTTCTTAATTGTGGCACTGGTGCCTTTCATTTTTGTTAGGGTAGATTCGGGTGAGGTGGCTGTATTGTGGAAACGCTTCGGTGGAGGTACTTATCTTGATCAGCACTTTAGTGAAGGTACCGTGCTTGTCATGCCCTGGGACAAGTTGATTATCTATAACGGGCGATTTCAGACCGCACACGAGAACATTGATGCGATTACCAATGAAGGATTGAGGATCACATTAAATGTTACCGTGAGGTATCGGCCTGTTATCAACCATGTTCCCTATCTGCATCAACTTGTGGGGCCAAAATATCTTGAAGAAATGGTCTTGCCTGAAGTGGCATCAGCAGTACGTATGATAGTTTCACGTTATCGTGCTGAGCAAGTGTACAGTCATCAGCGGATCCAAGTACAAAAAGAGCTACTTCAGGAAGTATTACACGAACTGCATCTTCAGGAAGAAACCATTTTAGAACAGAGCGGAAAACTCAAAGACGGCCACACTTTAGTCAATCTGGACGATATGCTGATAAAAAGAGTGGATGTGCCGGATAAAGTGCATGAAGCCATCATCTCTAAAGTCAACCAAAGCTATCTGAACGAAGAATATGCGATGCGTCTGGAAGTTGCGAAGAAAGAAGCGCTGAGAAAGAAAACCGAAGCGCAGGGGATCGCAGACTTTCAGGAAACTGTTGCTGGTGGTATTTCAGAAACCTACCTGAGGTGGCGAGGCATTGAAGCCACGATTGAATTGGCGAAGTCAAACAACAGTAAAGTTGTGGTTATTGGCAGCGGAAAAGATGGTTTACCCTTGATCCTTAATACCGAAAGCAGCCTAAGTGGGCCTACCCCGACGTTGGGACAAGATACGTCGACATTAGTGACGGCTGGGGAGACATCATTGCCCCAGAGCGAACACACAAAAAGTATCATTAAGCCCGGGGAGCCGATGAGTTCGCACCATATGAGCTCGGCAAAATCAGGTGAGCCAATGCATAAATAACATCAGTGTCAGAGTTTAATCTGTACACAGAGCATTATCACAATGCATTGGGGCAACAACGAAGCTGAGTGATTCTCTATCAACTAAATGAACAATATTGATTAAAAAACAGATGTTTATAAAATTTTGTTACATTAAATTAGAGTGTTTTGATGTTGACGGGCAATGGGGGTTACGTTACTTTGTTTCTGAGCTTACTGACAAGCTCGTCAATAAAAGGAAATTAAGAAAATGAAATTGACATTAAAAAAATCAAAAATGAAAAACTTATCACAAAGCTCTAAGCTGCAAATGAATGCAACTCCAGCTGTTGCTGGTGGCGGTATCATTGATAATACACCTACACGTTACCTTGAAGGCTGCGATCGTCACTCTTTTGACTGGCAGTACTCTTGTGGTCTGGGTGACGGTTGTAACGACGTACCTCGTTAATAATCAATAGTCTGGCGCAGTTATAACTGTGCCTTGATGCGTAAAGCGCCTTGTCAGTTTGACGAGGCGTTTTTAGTTTTGGGGTCTGCTACAACATTGGTCACCACTACTCAATTGTTCTTTACTTCTGCATACTGAACGACAGTTCAGCTCCAGCCCGCGTTTTTACTTCTGCCAGATTGATATATCACACCTGAGACAAGGATAGGTTGCTCATGGTGAGTTAGTGAGTTTATTTACGCCGTAATAAAGCTGCCTATTTATCGGGAAGTTAAAGCGTATTTTTTCGAGTAAAAATGTACGTGGCGAAGTGGTTGTAAAGGGGCTTTACAACATAAAAAAGCGCCTGGACGACGCTTAGATTATAAAGAAAGTAATGATTAACTAGTTTACACCCCGACAAGTCCATCCCATCCCACAGGTATTTGCATACCAGTCAGTAAAGAATGGGCAGCCTCTGTCAAAGCGAGTTTCAATATCAGTGGTAGGGCGGGGGCCGCCACCTGCGATCATGGGAGTAGCCTTGTGATCCACTGATTGCGTTGAAGAAAGGTTCTTTATCTTAGTTTTCTGTAGTTTTAGTTTCATATTACGAGTCCTTGATAAGTGGTGGTTGAAAATTAACCTTATCAAGTGTTTTTGTCAACAATATATTGTATATTATTTGGTTGGTTTTAGCTGATGTTAAGTATATGAGTTAGTCCAGAGAGGTAGAACCAGGTCGAGACTATCCAGGCCAACTAAAACATGTTGGTCTGCTACACGGAAAAAGCCAAAGTTAGATCTAGGGGTTGTGCAATAGAGTGGGAGTTAAACTTGTCAAAAGGCACACAAGATGTGCCTTCGCTGATGCCTGTGTTTAAAGTGGCATGTTACAGGTGTATACCTGAACATAAGTGTGCCACGGGCAACCTTTGTTTACTTTTGTTGGCGGGAATGCGATATCACCATCACCGGCAACTTGGGGTGTTTGTTCTAAACCGACGCTTTTACTGCTAGATAAGTTTTTGAATTTCTTTTTATTTAAACTTAACTTCATTTTTATCTCCTTATGATAGGTTTGGCAGTGTGCCATTTGTATTTATGTCACATTTAAGGGTAGTTGTAAATTTATTGTGTTTTTTTATGAGGTTCGAACTGGCTTATTATTTTATTCGCAGAGAGGTTTCTTGCCGGGGGTTGCCATCCGGAATACGGAGAAACACCAGGGCGCTCAGAGCACCCTGGCTGTAATTGCTTTAACGCGGGTTACACGTGTTCAATGGATAATAAGAGAAATAGGGACAACCTTGCTGTACTCTGGTGGGAGGGATAGCACTGGCGCCACCTGCAATCATCGGCGTTTGCTCTTCGGCCACGGTCTTTTTGTCACATAAGTTTTTGAGGTTCTTTTTGCTTAGATGTAATTTCATATATATTTCCTTTTTTACATGTTGATAGTCGTGGTTATTTTTTGCACACAATGTTGCTGGTGTAAATTGAAAGAATTTAATGTGCCATTATCAGGGATCTCTGAATCTGCTCCAAAGTAAAGTGCAAGTTGGTTGTGGCTGTTTGTGATGTAATTTTACCCGGTGAGTACGGCCTTAGCCTGGGCCTGGCATAAGGATTTCACGCATCCATATTTTATTCTTATTTATTGGGTAACCTTTCGGGACGGTCTAAGGGATTTACTGTCTGCTTATTATTCGGGCTTTTGTTGTTTGGTAACTACTTTAGTGAGGTGGCTCCGGGTTATTCCAATGTGGCCCACTCCACGCGTTAATTATCAGATGGCTGGGTACTGATGTTTGTTATCAGTTTGTATTGACGGATGAAATATGTAATTAGCTACAGTCTCTGATCAGGGTAGCCTGAAAAGGTGGTCAGAGTGAAACGACTGTAATGAGAGTACTTGTATTAAGGCACACTGGAGGTGCCTTTTCTTAGCAACTCAAAAAGGCATGCCTCATTCTGAGACGTTGCGTTTTTATTGCTTAATCAGCCTGACCCCAATAGCGTAGGTTTTCAGAAACGCACCCGCAGGGTACAAATACTCTTTTGCCTTGGCGACGACTTTGGAGCTGTCACCAAATTTTTTGGGCATGATGCTATATAGCAGAACTTTTGGCTCTGACTCTTTGTTCCTATTGGCACTTAACTTTGCGCCAACCCCGGTTAGAATATAATCATTCTCCATAAATACTTCAGATTCGATTCTGGAACTACTTAACTTATTGACCGCACTCACTCGGTGAATGGTATCAACATACCCCAGATTGTGGCCCAACTGTGCGCTTGCAAGATCCTTTCGAATACCGACAACACAGCTGGTAAGCTCAGGGCTGTTGATATCGCTTGCTTTCTTACTGGCCGCTATCCACTGATCCCACCTTCCAGGTGCGGAAGCATACACAGGAGCACTTCCACGCTCGGCATTTTGGGTAGCCTTTGCACCTCCGCTTATCATAAGGTAGCCATTGTCGGGAATAGTGGCAGATGAGGCCACGTCTGCACTGTCATTTTGCACCTCATTTTTGCACCAGGATTTAACAATGCTGTGTTTGCGCATATCGCTGCGAGAGATACCCTCTATCTTAATACCAATAGCATAAGCTGTTAGTGCATGATCCGCTGAGCTTTTATCAGCTAGCGTAGATACAATCCATGATTGCTGTGTTTCTATATCTGGATATGAGGCCGCAATCAACGCTGAATTATTAACCTTTAAGTCAACACCACCACCTACGACTACCCAGTCATGTGGAATCGTGAGCCTGGTAGTGTGATTGCTGTTGTTACTATCCAGTGTGTATTTCCATACTTGCATGTGAATGCGCCCGGAGCCATCTACGTCACTATAAACTGGGGTCGCAGCATGTATATGTGTGCTTGCCACAAGTAATGCACCAGAGATTATGAGGAATTTGTAATTCATTTTATACGCTCCATTTTCACAGGTTGTCCTTGTTATAACGAGGTTTTTCTAATTCAATCCACTACCTATGTGTGGGGTTGTAGGCCAATGGCTATTGGCAATTTTTGCTGCCTCCCTGTTCAGGGAGTGGTGTGTAAGGCATGTAACGAGTAGCCTGTATACGAAACACGAAGGCGCTGTTTCCTGACATTCGTGCGGCTTTGTAATCAGTATTCAGGTAAATAAACCATCAGTGAGAAGCCATTCCCTGAGCGCTCACTCCGGGCTGGCCTCGTTAGGGGATAAGCAGGCTTTGTTTTGCTTTTAATACTGCTTCTGTTCTGTTTGCTGCGCCGAGTTGAATGAGGATCTGGCTTACGAGTTCTTTGACTCTATCCTTTGAGACCTGCATCAGCTCAGATATTTCCGGGTTTGTCATGCCCTTTGCCATATACAGTAAACACTCGCTGCTTTTTGGCGTCAGTGATGGGCGCATAAACAAATAGTCCGGGCACTCGTTGATTATTCTCGGTACCAGGGTGAGGGTGATATCACTCAATAGTGTGCCATGTTGTTTATAAAGGAACTTTATCTTTTCTGCGCTCTGGTTTGAAAAGTAATTCACAAACACAATGGCACTGTTGTAATGAACGGGTATGACAATACCGCCGTTAATACTTTCTTGTTGCAGGAGGTTGCCCAGACTTTGCGGGCCCAGAGTTGCGCGATGATAGTCGTCGGTGCACCAGTATCTGGGAGCCAGTGTATGCTGGCAGTACTGCACTAATTCGTCAGAGAAGCAGTGACCCTCAGTAAAATAAGTGTGCAAAAATTGCTCTGAGCAGGTTGAAAGGTATCTGAAAGTCGGCTCTGTACCATTCACACCTACGATAAGAAATCGGTCCATGCCCAGTGGTTCTGAGAATCTGCTTAATGCGCTTGTAATGGCTGTTTCCGGATAAAGTGCAAATGCGTCTGGATGCTCGATCCTGTTACCTGAGTAGTCCATATAAACTCCTGTGTGCTTTTTGTTGTCTTACAGATTCGTTTTTGGGTCTGCATCGTTAAATTAGAGAGTTTTGTGGTTTATCCGTTATAAAAAAAGCGACACCTGATACTGAAAAAGCGACATGTAAAATTATTAGCATATAAATCATATTGTTGCTTCGATCTTGGTTTTAACTCTCACTATGCGACCTGGTTGATTGTTGTGCAAATTGAAAGTGGAAGGATTGAAAATACTGAATGTATTGTCAATTTTTTAACATTTAGGTTGACTGTACCTGTTAAAGGTTATAGAAAGTAACTACGCATTTTACAGTAAGGACGTAAGGGCAATAATGCTAAAATGGACCTTGGCAATTATCTTATTCTTTATCATTCAGTGTCATGTACAGGCGCGCGAGGTTGCCGAGCTCAGGTTGCATCTTCAATCCATCGACAAACTCGATATGGTCACCATTATTAACTCTGTTTCACAAGACAGTCAGGGTTATTTGTGGATCAGTGGTACGTCTGGTGTATTGAGGTTTGATGGTTATCAGTCCATATTCTACCCGCACCCGTTAGCAAGAGAAGTCGTTGAAGACGCTCAGGGACGCAGGTGGTTGCTGACAGACCATGGTTTGTATTTGCATAATGACCAGCAGGACAGTTTTACGTCCTATATGGACTCGCTTCGTCAACAGGCTCCACAGGGCACAAATCTTTTTAAGAACAGCATTTTATCTGTCCGTACTATGGATAACGACGCCTTCAGGCCAGCTGCCTTATATCAGGATAGCCAAGATATGTTTTGGCTTGTGGGTGATGATGGTCAGTTAGTTCATTTTTCTGCCGATGAGGATATCTATCAGTTATATGACCTCGACAGCTCAGGGGTCAAGCACAACTTTCGATATGGGGTCGCATTGTATAAAGATGCCCCTTTGTTTATCTCTAAACTTGGCGAAGTATTTTGGTTTGAAAAATCCACCGGCACTTTTATTAGATTGTGGCAAAACAGTATCCTTGCCGATACCCGAATTGTAACGACCGGACCTGAAGACACCTTATATGTGGTGTCTGAGCAAGGTTTTTTCAGGCTCGAACAGCTTGATTCAGGGCAGCCTTTGCTTACCCATTTAAGTGATATTGATCATCATGCGGTTACTTCTGTGCATTCAGGCGGCCAAGCAGTTTATGTGGGAACTGCCTCTGAGCTCCTTGTATTAGATTCCAATGACAGAGTAAGTCGAGTCAGCAGGTACCATACCAACGCCCGTTCGCAGCAAATATTTCTGATACGTAGTGTATTTGACGATCAGGGAACGGTCTGGCTCGCATGCAGCCACTCCATATTTGAGGTCGAGCTTATACAGCCTGAGCATGCCAGTGGTTCAGCTAACACAATTTCTGTCGTGACCCAAAAGCCTAATATTGACGGCTTGCAGTTTGATGAAAACGATAACCTCTGGTTTGTAAGCCTGAACCGAGTATACGTGCAGTATAAAGGCCATGCAGAGCCAGAGCCCGTATATTTGGACCCGGCTCAGCCGGAGCGCGATTTTTACACTGTTTATGCCGGGCGAGATGGGACACTGTGGTTTGGTGCATCATCAGCCCTATATCGGCTTGATAAGGAGGCATCCTCTGCAACCAGGGTCAATGTGCCACCCTCAAACTCAGGTATTGAACTTACGATCAGAGACATGGAGCAATCGAATAACGGTCATTTATGGTTACTGACCTATCAGGGAGTTATAGAATATGATCCACAAACTGGCCGGCGGGTATCCTTTTTACCCGGGAATTTTAAAAACCTGAAAAAAGGCAGTAACGATACTGTCTTGGCGTGCGGTTTTGAGACATACATTTTGGGCCGGGGCGAACCGGAAAGGGTGCAATTCCAGATATCGAAAAGCAGTAAGGAACTGGTTGTTTATGACGCTGACATCGATCCAAAAGGACGATTCTGGGCGGCAACCTCTTATGGATTGTTACTTCATGACTTGAAAACCAAACAATCACAGCAGTTTGATGTCAATGGCGTTTATCCCAACGTCGCATTTGGTTTTGTATATCGGGTTAGTACAGGGCATATCTGGGTGTCTGATATGACTAATCTGTATAAACTCTCGCCAGATACCATGCAAGTGGTATTTTCAATGCCAGTTAAGCACATGAATATTGGCGCAAAAACTTATGACAGTGTAGATGAATCGAGCTCTGGAGTTTTGTACCTGGGTGGAATAAGCGGGATTGCTGCCTTATCAAAAGTACAAGCCAAGGAGCCATATGGAGTACATATAAGCAGAGTCTATGTGCAAGGGGAGCGCTATGCTGTGTACCAGGATCCCCAGCATTCGGTGAACGCGATTATGCCCGGCAGATGGTTTAATAGTGCACAGCGAAACTTTAAGTTTGAGTTCGTCAATATCAAACGCGACCGGGACGTGGACGTTTATTATCAATACCGTTTGCTGGGCTTTGATACAAACTGGACGGAGGCAGAACAAACCCAGCGAAGCGCTACTTATACCAACTTGTCACCGGGCAGGTACGAGTTTGTGATTAGAAGTCGGGCGATTTCGAGTGACTGGACTGAATCGCGCTTTGAGTTTGAGGTTGCAACCCCCTGGTATTTAACCGGCTGGGCTTTCACACTTTATGTTTTTGGCGCTGTTGTTTTGATTGGACTAATCCTATTCGCCAGAACACATCAGCTAAAGCGACGCAATCTGCATCTGGAAGAACTCGTGCTGTCGCGCACCGAAGAAATAGAGCAAAAGCGTGCTCAAATCGCCAGTTTAATGGAAAGTAAAAATGTGTTTTTTGGTAATGTATCTCATGAACTGAGAACACCTCTGGCAGTGATCATGCTGCCAATTAAAAGTATGTTGAAGCAGGCAAATAATGACGGTAACAGCAAATGGCATACAGCGTATTCACAGGCTTTGAGGCTGGAAAAGCTCATCGACAACCTGATCCGCTATGCCAGAAAAGACGATGTCTCTCCTTTTGAGAATCATCACTTTACTGCCAAAGAGGTATTACTAAAACAGGCTCATGCGTTTGAGCTGCTCGCCAGTGAAAAACAGATCCGTTATGAAGTAACTCATACTCTGGATGCACAGGAAGTGTTGCTTAATGAGGCGGACTTTGAACAGATAATCACAAACCTTTTGTCTAACGCCGTGAAATATACTCCTGTAAAAGGCGAGATTATTGTGGAAGCGAATCAACGTGGTGGCTTTCTGCAATTGATGTTTAGTAACTCCGGGCCCGGTATTTGTAAATCTTTACAGGCACACGTGTTTAAACGGTATGTGCGTGGAGAGCACAGTGAAATAGGCGGGCAGGGGATTGGCCTGTCTGTGGTGCATCAGCTCATCAGCGACTGTGGAGGAGAAATAGTGCTGAGCAGCGAGCCCGGAGAGGGATGTCGGTTTACCCTGACAATCCCGCTTTACTGTGAAGCGTCAGCGCAAGATATAGGTAGCAGAGTACACACAGAAGCCATAGCAAAAGCAAAGGCTAAGTCCCAGGTGACTGACAAACCTGGACCCAACGCCCAAGTGTTAATTGTAGAGGATAACCCCCAGTTAAGAATGATGCTTCAGCAGACTTTGTCTGAATGGTTTGATTGCTCAGTTGCCTGTGATGGAGAGCAAGGCCTGTCACAAGCAAAATCCGAGTTACCCGACCTTATTATCAGCGATGTGATGATGCCAAAAATGTCGGGACTGGAAATGCTGCGAGAACTCAAGCAGGATGATACAACGAGCCATATCCCCGTGATATTACTGACAGCAAAAGAGGACGACGACAGTCGTATTTTGGGGTTTGAGGCAGAAGCCGATGATTACATGGGTAAACCCTGCGATCTTGATGTACTAAGACATAGGGTGGAAAACTTGATTAAAGGGCGCAAGAAACTGGCGCGGCTACTCGCAGATCAGATCCTACACAGCCCCCCGCAGGCTGATGTGCTCAGCACGACAAAGCGGCTCCCCTTTATTGATAAAATTCAACAAGTGATTGCGCAAAACTATCAGGATCCCAAGTTTGATACTGAGTGCATGGCCAGTCACGTGTTTTTGAGTGTGCGACAGCTGCAACGCAAAACCCGAAATCTGACAGGGCTATCGCCAAATGCTTTGCTCAGGCAGTATCGCTTAGAGCAAGCACGCATCCAGTTGCAAGCGGGCGGTTTGGTGGCTGATGTTGCTTATCAGGTTGGGTTTTCATCCCCTGCTTATTTCAGTAGTTGCTTTAAAGCAGAGTTTAATATTTCGCCTCAACACTATGCAAAGCAGTGTGAGCCTGAATCACAGTGACAAAAACATACAAGGCACGGAGAACGTGCCTTGTATGTTTTTTCTTGGTACAAATCCTGATCAGTCTGAGTAGTAGGTTCGATTAGTTGTTTTCACAAGTCACTACATTTGACCCAGTTGCACATGGCTTGCTATGACTGCCAACGCCTGCAAACACTCCTCCCTGTACCAGAGGTGTTAGCTGTGCCTGCATAGCGTGATTTGCAGACAGATTTTTCACTTTTTTTGTTTTTAGAGTAAGTTTCATAATGGTCTCCGTTTTGTTATGTCACCGTGGGTCACTTTTACACTTCCTGAGTCGCTTGTAAATGGCTATGTCACTAAAATAAGTACTTGATCCTCCCCCCATCTGGGGAGTGTTTTTTTATTACAAAATATGCTGGCTACGAATGGTAATGGCAGTATAAATTAGCTTCGCCAGGCCAGCTGAAAATGACAGCTGTGCTATTTGCAAAGAACTTTGTATATCTTGTCATTTTGGCCAACGAGCCGGGATCTACTAACCGGCACCACCGTAAGCCTGCGCTATTCATATCAGCCAAACGCCCACACAGTCATCCCGGCCAGCGAGCCGGGATCTACTAACAAACGGCTCCGTAAGCCTGCGACATTCATATCAGCCAAATGCTCACACGGTCATCCCGGCCAACGAGCCGGGATCTACTAACCGGCACCACCATAAGCCTTCGACATTCATATCAGCCAAATGCCCACACGGTCATCCCGGCCAGCGAGCCGGGATCTACTAACCGGCACCACCGTAAGCCTGCGACATTCATATCAGCCAAATGCTCACACGGTCATCCCGGCCAACGAGCCGGGATCTACTAACCGGCACCACCGTAAGTCTGCGCTATTCATATCAGCCAAACGCCCACACAGTCATCCCGGCCAGCGAGCCGGGATCTACTAACAATCGACTCCGTAAGCCTGCGACATTCATATCAGCCAAATGCTCACACGGTCATCCCGGCCAACGAGCCGGGATCTACTAACCGGTACCACCGTAAGCCTGCGCTATTCATATCAGCCAAACGCCCACACGGTCATCCCGGCCAACGAGCCGGTATCTACTAACAAACGGCTCCGTAAGCCTGCGACATTCATATCAGCCAAATGCCCACACGGTCATCCCGGCCAACGAGCCGGGATCTACTAACCGGCACCACCGTAAGCCTGCGACATTCATATCAGCCAAATGCCCTCACGGTCATCTCGGCCAACAAGCTGGGATCTACTAACAATCGACTCCGTAAGCCTGCGACATTCATATCAGCCATAACGCCCGCACGGTCATCCCGGTCAACGAGCCGGGATCTGCTTACAGACAGCTCCGTAAGCCTGCGACATTCATATCAGCCAAATGCCCACACGGTCATCCCGGCCAACGAGCCGGGATCTACTAACCGGCACCACCGTAA